>JAQTSO010000008.1:0-16524 GCA_028711215.1 Endomicrobiaceae bacterium
GAGTTTGAAGGAAAGCTGACGGCAAACGGTATAAACAATATAAGGATAGATTCAAGTAAGATAGGTTCGTTATTAGTAACGGGCTTGGGTTCAATGATGGTAGAAGGAAGTGAAATAAAAGGAGAAGGAGTAAATATAGGTGGTAACGGAGAGTTAGGAATAGAAGGCAGTGATTTAGAATTGGAAGACGGTATAGATGTAGTTCAAACAGGTAAATTGAATTTAGAAAATTGTGATATAGAAAGTGAGAATGAAGGAATAAGAAAGGATGGAAATGAAAATTTAAATTTAATAAAAACAAATATTATTTCGTCCGGAGCAAGTATAAATGTTTTTGGTGATATTTATGTTAATTTGACAGATTGTATTTTCAAATCATATATAACGTATGCGATTATAATTATTGGTAATATTAATGTTGATGCAAAAAATTTGCATTGTGCCGGAAGCAAAGGATTGTTTTGTAATAATATTTTAAAATTGGCAGTTTCTAATTTTACAATTGATGTTTTTAGTAATAGTTTAAGAGCAATAAATTCAAATTTAACCATAAGTAATTTTAAGTTTAAAACAAAATTTCTTGATCAGAGTTTATTTATTGACGGACAATCAAATATTAATTTTTCTAATGGAGAAATTAATATTGATAATAAATTAAATTTAAATACATCATTAGATTATTCGTTAATAGTTACAACCGGTAATACAGAAATGATGTTTGATAATATTAGTATAAAAAGTGATAGGGAAATTAATTCTAATATTTTTTTATGTTGTAATAAATCCAGTGTTTTTATTGCTGATATGGATACGAATGGTTTTTTTGGTTTTATGGATGCAAATGACTATTCCAAAATATACATTGAAGATTCAAAAATACGTTCGGTATCGTCTGTATTTATTCTTAACGGAAGTTCTGAAGTCTTTGTTTATAAGTCACATGTTAGAAATTCTGCTAATTTTCAATATGTGTCCAAGGATTTAACACATTTATTTTTAGATAATGTAAAAACAACTTGTGATAGTTCTTTTTCGCTTGACCATTATTCAGAAGTGCAAACGAAAAATTCTGTTTTTAAAGTTAAAAACGAATCTATTGTTTCAAAAGGCTTTTCAGTGATATCCAATACAAATGCTCGTTGGGCCAATATAATTGATTTGAATTATAATGTGGTTGCATTAATAAATAAGTATAAATTTTCTATAGTGGATATATTTGTTTCTAATTTATTGTTGCGAATTCAAACTTTTATTATCAAAACACGTAATGTTTTAATTTTTAAAAATATATATAAATTTATTTATTTTACGGCTATAAAAGCATATCCTGTATTTGTAAAAAACAAAAATATTCTCGGAATATTTTTAAGAAGAGGAATGTTGAATAGAGATTGGATTGCCGGATCAAGCGATATTGATTTTTTTACAATGACCAAGAATAATAATGTCAGATCAGAAATTGAATTATTGTTAAATATTCATAAAAAGTATAAAAATATAAAAAGAATATTTCCGATATATGGCGAAAATATAATTATGAATCAAACCGAACTTAAGTTTTACCTTAAATATGGTGATATCAGAGCGCATGATATTTACAGATCTTCTGTTTTAGATGGACAACAAATTATAATTCAAGACAATAAACTTGTATGTGACGATATGAAAAATAGAATAGATAGAGCATCTGAAATTTTGAATTCATATATACTTTTTTCAAGTAATTATTTCAATCAAAAAAACATTATAAATGATATATGTTTTGCAAAAGCAACAATTGATATTTTGAAAAATATACATCCAGATAATTTTATAATAGATTCCAGAACTGATTGGTTGAAACAATATATAGATGTTGCTTCTTATGATGAAAAAAATATTTTGAAACCTTTGATCTTTCTATTTCAAACAAATATTCGTCTAACATTGGAAAATAGAATTAAAATTTTTGATTTGATGTTTGCTAAAATCAATAATTTTGCAAAATTTAATAATGAATTTATTGTTGCAAATACCAAAGTATCAACTCTCAAAATAAATAAACGGCATAATGTTAATAATAAACATTTAGACAACATGATTGACTTGTTGCAAAAAAAGTTTAACAACGAGATATTATCAATAGTTGTAGATGCTCCCGGTGTATGTAAAGTTATTATTGAAGGCAATTATTATCAAAGTAACGGAATACGGTATTTGTTTGATATATTTAAAAATATTAAAAAACTTGCAATATTAGATGCTACTCCCGTATTGTTTTTTACAAAATCAATGTACCAAATGTTAATTCTTGCCAGATTTAAAAGTATGCCTTTGGAAGAATATAAATTAACTAGTTTTTCTAATGTTTATAAAAAAAGAATATTCTTTTTGAAAGATGATATTGAATATTGGATTCATGGAAAAGAAATATTAACTAAGTTGCTTTTGGAATCTTTGGCAGATATGGCTTTTCAGATAAATATTATTGATGTTACAAAAAATTTTGATTCCATCAAAAGTCAATTATTGGAAGTTTTATTTAATATGATGGAGTTAAAATTATATTTTAAAAATGATACAATTAACAGTGATATACATAAAAAATACAATTCGTCTAAAATGTTTAATTTAAGCATTGAAGATGAGAGTGCTCTATCTGCAGTTTTAAATGTTTTTAATAACAATGTTATATCTGATAAAGAAAAAATAATGAAAATTATGTTTTTTATAAAAAATATCAAAAATGATTTAACAAAAGAGTTTATTGATGAATGAAAAAATAAAATTAAATAATTCTATAAGAGATCTGGAAATATTTCAAAAAAAAATCAAATTGGAATCAACGCCAAGCTATATAACAATAGGCGCTCATTATAATTGTAATGCTTCTTGTGTTTTTTGTTTAGGCGGGGATTATCCTAATTTTACCTTGGACAAATATAAAAAATTTTTTGAACCAAAACTAAAATATGTTTTGGAAAAATCAATAAATATCGGATTCTGTGGTTTTGGAGAAATTTTATTTCATCCTGAAATTTCTGATATTTTAGATTATCTTGATTTAAAACTTCCAAATCAATCTAAAGCTTTTACTACAAATGGTATTATGCTAAACGAAAAAATCTGTCAAAAATTAACGGATGGTAAATATGATGTTATGATATCTCTGCATGCTTCAAATGCAAAATTGCATGAAAAAATTACAAAAACAAAAAAATTCGATCAGATAATTGCAAACGTTAAGAGATTGGTAGAATTAAAAAAACAAAAACAATCTAAATTGAGCATAAATATGGTATTCGTAATTACACAAGATAACATAGATGATTTGTGTGATTTTATAAAAATGTCGAAAGAATTGGGAACAGATTGTGTCAGTGCTAATTATATAACTATGTTTGAGACTCAACATGTGGATATGTCAGTTTTTTGGATAAAAGATAAGGTTAATTCTATATTGACGGAAGCGGAGAAATTTAGAGACGGATTTAGCGTAAATTTACCTTTAAAATTTCAAAAATATTTAAAATCAGATAATGTTGCCTGCAGAGATCCATGGGAGTTTTTTTATACGGAAGTTCAAGGGTCTGTTAATCCCTGTTGTTTAGCCGGCAATCATATAGGTAATTTAAATGACAGTTCATTTGAAGAAATTTGGAACAGTGAAGGATATTTTATGTTAAGAGAAGGTATTGTTACCGGTAATATTCATACATGGTGTAAAAATTGTTTAAAGTATGATAAAAATAATGTAAACAAATTGTTGTCACATATTACATTCAGACCTGAAACACAACAAAAACTTTTGAAGTATATATTTGAAAATAACCACAAATACAATTTAAAGAAAGAAGATATCGGAGTAGAATTATAATTATGAATATAAATTTAAAATTAAAAGAATGGAATTATAAACTTATAGAATGGCAAAAGAAAAATAAAAAAACGGTTTTGTTTGGTTATCCTTATTGGTTAACTGTAGATCCTACGAATTTGTGTAATCTTGAATGCAGGTTTTGTCCGACAGGGCAAAAAAGAGAAAATTCCAGACCTAAAGAAATAATGGCAATGGACAGATTTAAATCAATAATGAATAAAATTGGCAGATATTTGCTTTATGTTGAATTTTGTAATTGGGGAGAACCACTTTTAAATAATAATACAACGGAAATGATTAGTATTGCAAAAAAATACGGGGCAAGAACTTTTTTATCATCCAATTTGAATATAAATATGACGCAGGAATATGCGGAAAAACTAATTCAGTCCGGGCTTGACAGAATGACAATTTCTTTAGACGGTGCCAGTCAGGAAAGTTATGAAATATACAGAAAAAACGGAAAGTTTGATTTAGTATTAAGCAATATAAAATTATTAGCGGAAGCAAAGAGAAAATTGAATTCAAAAACCCCTCATTTACATTGGCAGTTTTTAGTTTTTAAACATAACGAACATGAAATAGAAAAAGCAAGAAAAATGGCAGTTGAATCAGGTGTTAATGATATCGGTTTTACCGCGCCGTTCTGTGCACAGGATTGGGTTTCGACGATTGATGAATATAATAATTATATAGTCAGAGATAATGACAAAGCCGTCAGTTTTAAGCATGCAGAATTAAAACTATGTAATTGGTTATGGGATGCCATTACAATAAATGCAGACGGTTCGATTTCTCCGTGCTGTTCGGTTGAAGATAAAAAAGATGATTTTGAAATTTTTAGTTGGTGGAAGCCATTTTTGATGATATGGAACAGTAAAAATTACAGAATTGCAAGACAATACGTTGCTAATAAAGTAAAAGGAAGCAAAGAAAATATTTGCACAAAATGCGACCATATAGGTGCAAGCAACCACAGGGATATAACTTTATGAACGGACAAAATTTGGTAGAAGAAAATAGGATTTTAAATCATCGGGAATATGAACAAAGAAAAATTGTATTGGAGTCTTATCCAACTTCAATCTTTGTTCAAATTGATGCACCTTGCAATCAGGATTGTTTGTTTTGTTCAAGACCGGAAAGTTACCAATATTTTAATTTGGATGATTTTAAAAACAAATATGAAGAAAAATTATTGCCTGTGCTAAATAGGGTTGAGAGAATAAATATTACGGGTTCAGGAGAACTTTTATCATTGCCCGAGGCAAAAAGAAATCTAGATTATTTCAATCAATTTATTTATGCCGAAAAAATGTTTGCAACAAACGGTTCAACACTGACACCAAAAATGACCGACCATATTATTGCAAGTAATAACAGATATTTAATTCATATTTCTATGCATAGTTGTGATCCTATAACACATAAAATAATGACGAAATCAAAAACATACGGTCCGGTCATGCAAAATGTTGATTATATTATGAAAGCAAAAAAACAAACGGATAAATTAAGGGTTAATTTTATTTTTGTGGCCACAACGGAAAATATAGACAAATTGCCCGATTATGTTGAATTTGCCTCACAAAAGGGGGCAGACAACGTAGTTGTTTACTATAATTTTGTTTACAGGCTTGACCAGAAATATCTTTCAACTTATTTTGCAAAAGACAAAACAAATGAGATGATTGATAAAGCAAGAGAATTGGGTAAACTGCTTGGAGTCAATATTCAGCTTCCGCAAAAATATAATCAAAAAGAATATCCGTCAGAATCAATGTGCAGAGAAGCATGGACGCAATTGATGATTAATCCTTCGGGTGATATAATTACATGCGATGCTGCCGGCGATAAGCGGGAAACAATTTTAGATAAAAAAACATTTATGGATGTATGGAACGGTAAATATTTTATAGATATTAGAACAAAATTATTACAGGGAAATCGGTCTTGTTCCAATTTCTGCATCAGAGCAAATCAGGCTTCACTCAACAACTTTACTTCGCATTTTATTACCAGAGGTAAAAGCAAGGAAGAACTTGATAAATTTATGGAGAATACATGAAAGTTTCGCTTGTTAAATGTCCGGTTTGGGGAACAAGAGAGCCCCCATTGGCACTCGCACAATTATCGGGAGATTTAAAAGCAGTTGGTATTGATGTTAAATCTTTTGATCTCAACAATGCACTATATAAAAATAGAGATACAAGTTTTGGTAATCTGTGGGCTTGGGAACAAGTTTCTTTCTGGTATCAGAAGAAGTGTGTTTTTGAGTATTTTGATGCAATAATAATAATCCTTGAATCTTATGTGGACAAAATCCTTGAAAAAGATCCGAAAGTGGTTGGGTTTTCTATTGAATCTTCATCTTTTTACTCTACGATTTATATTACGGATTTAATCAAGAAAAGAAATAAAGATATTAAGATTTTTTACGGCGGACAGCTTTTTTACGATAAAAAAAATATTGAAAGAAGTTTTACTGAATCAAAAGTTGATTATATTGTTCTTGGTGAGGGAGACGTAACGGTATGCGAACTTGTAAAAACTGTTTATGATTCTTTAAATCCGGATTTATGCAACGGAATATGTTATAAAAAAAACGGACAGACTGTTTTTACAAAACCCAGAGAAATGTTAAAAAATTTGGATAATCTTCCGTTTTTGGATTTTACGGACATGTCTCTTAACGATTATGATGATAATGAACATCTTCCTCTCATGACCTCAAGAGGATGTGTGTGGGCATGTAAATTTTGCAGCACCCATTCTTTTTGGCAAGGATACAGACAAATGTCTGCAGAAAGAATACATCAGGAAATATCTTACCATAAAATAGCTTATCCTCAGGCGGGACATATAGATTTTCAGGATTTAGAATTTAATGCTGATGTTAACAGATTAAAAGAATTTTGTCTGTTAATGATAAAATATCCTCCTTTCGGAAGTAAGCAATATTGGCTGGCAAATGCAATAGTAAATCCTTTAATGACAAAAGATGTTTTGGAACTTGTTAAAGAATCCGGATGTAAGAAATTAATTTTCGGAATAGAATCCGGATCTCAAAGAGTTTTGGATTCTATGTCTAAAAAATATAAAGTCAGTGATGCAAAAAGAATTATCAGAGATGCTTATGACGTGGGGCTTAAAGTCACTACTAATTTTATGTTCGGATTTCCGGGTGAAACTGAAGAAGATTTTAATGAAACTTTGGATTTTATAAAAGAGGTTGGCAGATATATTGAAAGAGTATATCCTTCAAGAACTTATTTTGCCATGGAAGAATTCAGTTATGTATTTGATCATCCTGAGGAATTTGACATAAAAACTCCGTTTAATCATCATTTATACTGGCAGACAAAAGACGGTAGCAATACTTATCCTGTAAGATTGAAAAGATGCCAGAAATTTGAAGAGGTTTGCAAAGACAACGGAGTTAATGTGGATTGCGGAGTAAAAACTGCAGTTTTAATGGATGAATATTTTAATTTAGGTTTTTATTATGACCACGAAAGACAGTACGATAAGGCATGCGAATATTTCAAAAAATATCTGGAATTGGACGGTGAAAATGAAATAATCAGTAAAAGATATTCTGAAATATCAAAGATGAGTGAAAAAAATGACAGATAATGAATTCTATTTACAGGGTACGGATAAAGAAAAAGAAAGATTTAGAGATACCAGAGGAGTTTCCTTTGAGTGGAATATAATTTATCAGTGTAATTACAGGTGCCCTTATTGTATATTTGAAGGTAAGTGGGAAGAATACGGACCGAGAACAGTTATAAAATCTGTTGATGAATTATTAAAAATATGGGACAGGATTTATGATTTATACGGTAGAACGTCAATTGTATTTACAGGAGGGGAACCTACCATATACCCTGATTTTTTTGAATTCATCTCAAAATTATCACGAAAACATTATCCTTTAAATATTTCAAGTAACGGTTCCGGTAATCTTCAAAAAATGGTAAAATTATGTGATAATACAAGAGTTTCTATGTCTATTAGTTTTCATCCAAAATTTGATACTGCCGAAGTTGTAAGGCAAAGAGCGGAATATTTGAGAGAAAAAGGATTTTTGGCAGAATTCATAAATTTATGTTGTTATCCGCCTTATGTTGAAAAATTGATGGATTATGTTAAGTTTTTTAAAGAAAAAGAGTTTATTATAAAAGCTATTCCGTTCTGCGGTCAGTATAACGGCAAAAATTATCCGGATTCCTATACTGAAAAAGAAAAAATAATTTTAGGCATAAATGAAGTTTGGGAATCAAATGTTAAAAGAAAAGGAACTTTATGTGCCGCCGGGCAAAAATCAGCGTTGATTTTCCCGGATGGTAAAGTTGCAAGATGCGGACAAATAGGTGAAAGAATTTTGGTTGGTAATATTTTTAATAAAGAATTTAAATTGCTGGATAACCCACAAACATGTGATGTTGATTTATGTCCGTGTTTGAAAGCAGTTGAAGTTTAAAGGAAATTACAATATGCAATTAGAAGAATTGAAACAAAAAATGAAAGTTTTTCCTAAATATCCCAGAATTAATCCGCCGTATAAAGTTCACTGGAATTGGGATATATCGTTTAAATGTAATTATAAATGTTCATACTGTGAAGTTGTAAGAAGGGATGAAGAATTCAATACACAAATAGCAGATACTGAACAGTGGAAGGAAGTATGGGACAGAATATTTGATAATTATTGGTGTACACACGTTAGGTTTTCCGGTGGAGAGCCTACAATATATCCAAATTTTTTAAAATTTTTAGGGATGCTTCTTGAAAAACATACTGTTGACATTACAACTAACTTAAGTTTTGATTTAAATGATTTCTTGGACAAAGTAAAACCGGGAGGTCTTTCAATATCTGCAAGTTTTCATCCTGAATTTGATGATTTCAATAAATTTTTTGAAAAATTAAAATATTTACATTTCAACGGATTTCCGTCAACAATGTCTTATGTCGGATATCCGCCTCATTTAGATAAAATACCGGAGTATAAAAAGAAGTTGGAAGATTTACAGATGTATTTTAAAATTATTCCGTTTATAGGTAATTACAAAGATAAAAAATATCCTGAAAGTTATGATTCAAGAGAGAAAAGACTTTTGGAAGGTTTCGCAACAGATTCAAAAGACCAACATTTAAATGATATGAATTCAAGATGGCTTGAATGGCGTGTTGAAAAGGAAGAAAACAAGGAAAAAAAAGAAAGTAAAATTAAGTTGGGAAAGCTTTGCAGAATGGGACAAATGTATGCAAAAATTCATCCTGATTTAACAGTTACAAGATGTTGTGCGGGATATCATGGTGTTGATTCCGGAAAAATGGGAAGTATTCTGGACAAAAATTTCAAATTGCATGATGAACCTCTTGATTGTAGTGTTAATTATGATTGTCCGTGTTTTAAGGGTATGTTTGTAGGTGATGAAGAAGAAAAATGGGAGCCGTTGTGGGAAGCATTGGATCACCCGATATATAAATTAGAGTATATGAGAGAATATGCCAAAATATTAAAAGGAAAGAAATAATAATGGATACAAATATAAAACACAGGTCTGAAATCCCTCCTAACAGATGTTTCTTTACATGGGACATTCACTATGAATGTAATTTTAGATGCAGTTACTGTTTTTTCTGTGACAGTTGGGAAGAAGAAAAGAAAAAAAACAGATATCCCGGTTTAGAAAAATGGAAGCAAATTTGGGATGATATTTATAAAAAATATGGTGGCGGACATATACATATATCAGGAGGAGAACCTTTTTGTTATCCTGATATTTTTGAGCTTACAGTTTTCTTAACAAAAAATTTTACAGTTGAATTTGATACAAATCTTTCGTTTGATGTTGATAAATTCATGTCACTCATAGGACCTGAGAGAGTGAAATTTGCCGCTTCGTTTCATCCTCAGTTTGCAAATTTTGATGAACATTTGATTAAAATAAAAAAGTTAAAAGATGCAGGATATGACTTGGGTATAAATTATGTTGCTCACCCTACGCAATTAGATAAGATGCAATACTACAAAGATAAACTTGCAGAAATACATGTTTCGTTTGATGTTATGCCTTTTCGTGGAAAATATAACGGAAAAACATATCCTAATGAATATACAGATGAAGAAAAAAATTTGATAGAGAGTACAGATAAAAATACAGCTTCCAGAATGTTGGAGGCTTATGCAGGTAAAAAAGAAGAAGAAAAACAAGATAATAATCAACAACATGTAAATTTGGAAGATCAAAAAACTGTTTTAAAAAACGAAGAAGTTTCCAATGATTCTACGGCACATTATTGTCAAACAAATAAACATTATCATAAATTATGCAGAATGGGACAGATGTATACAAAAATACACTCAAACGGAAATGCTTACAGATGTTGCCTTATTAAAGAGGAAGGATTGCTTGGAAATTTGATAGATGGAACTTTTAAGTTTTATGAAGAACCTCAACCATGTGGTTATGATAAATGCCCATGTTGGGTTGCTATGATAACAAATGAAGAAGATAATTGGTTGTTTCATTGGCAGACACCAAAAGTACGACCTCATTTAAAATAGATGTATTTAAAAAGGATAACAATGATAGAATTTGATTGGCTTATACATTACAGGTGTAATTATAAATGTTATTATTGTTTTTTTTCCGAACATTGGGATTATGTTGAAAAAAAGAATGTAAAAATACCATACATCCAATGGGTTGAATCATGGAAAAGACTTTATGAAAAATATGGAGATATAAAAATCATAATAACCGGCGGGGAACCTATGATTTTTCCTCATTTCCATGAATTATTACTTGAACTTAATAAATTTGCAGAAGTTTCTTTTGATACAAATTTATCATATAGTAAAGAAAAACTTGAAAAATTAGTCAGCCAATTAGATTGTTCTAAACTTTTTATAGGTGCAAGTTTCCATCCTGTTTTTGCAGAATTGAAAGATTTTTTTGAAAAAATGATGATTTTAAAAAAATATAATGTGAATTGCAGAGTCCATTATGTTACACATCCGAATCAATTAAAATTAATGCCAAAAGTAAAAGAATTGTTTGTCTCAAAAGATATAAGATTTACTCCTATACCCTTTAGAGGGATGTTCAACGGTAAAAAATATCCCGGCGCCTTTACAAAAGAAGAAGAAGAAATAATTTATGGTGTAACAAAAAATATTGCGGAAATTGACAAAAAATGGGCTGATGTTCAGGTTGAACAAACAGATAGCAAAGACAAGTTGTGTAAAGCAGGACAACATTATGCCAGAGTTGACTGTGATGGTTCTGTTTATCCGTGTGCTCATGATTTTAAAGAAACAGGCGGTAATTATTTATTAGGAAATATTTTAGATAAAGATTTTTCTATGAAAACAGAACCTATGATATGTCGACATGAAAAATGTCCTTGTGAATTTAGGTGGATTGTCCATGAAAAATAAAATTAGTTTTTCATGGGATTTACATTGGAGTTGTAATTATAGATGTCCGTATTGCTGGTGGCATGGCAAATGGGATGAATTTGGTAAAAGAAGTGTTTATCCGGGTCTTGATAAATTAATTGGTATTTGGAAACGAATATATGATTTATATGGTGAGGTACATTTGGAAATTGCCGGAGGAGAACCTTCAATATATCCTCAGTTTAGTGAGTTTATTTTAGAGGTTTTAAAATATCATACAGTATCAATTATGACAAATTTATCAGGAGATTTAGATAAGATTATAGATAGTGATGATGAAAATGTTAAAAAGCGATTTAAAATCGGGTCTACGTTTCATCCTATGTTTGGAAACATTGATGAATTTTTAAAAAAAGCAAAAAAAATTAGAGAAAAAGGAATGGCAATAGGAGTTTTATATTTGTCATATCCACCACAAATACCTGATATACCAAAATATAAACAGTTATTTAAGGATAATGATATTTATTTTTCAGTTTCAACTTTTTGGGGAGAATATAACGGAAAAAAATATCCTGATTCTTATACAGACGAAGAAAAAAATATAATTGGTATCGCAATTGGCGAAAGGAAAGATGAAAAATTTCAAACAGAACCGTTGATCACAAAAGGCAAATTATGCAATGCGGGTCATACGTATGCTTTAATCCATCCTGACGGTGAAGTTTTGCCATGTGGTGGAGCCAGTTGGAAGGGAGAACAAGTAATTATTGGTAATATATTTGATCCGAATTTTAAATTGTGGGATAATCCCAGAAACTGCCCGTCGGATCATTGTCCGTGCAATGAATGGGCATTTTTGATGCTTGATAAAAACAAATAAATGGAAAAAAACAGGATAAGTTAAATATGGAACACTTGAACCAAATATTGGAAGTATGTAAAAAGATAAAAGGGTTTCATAATATGGTTAATAAAACGCAATCTGATCCAAATATTGATAATTACGAAGTATATGCATATAAAATAATTGTTGAGTTGATACAAAAATTAAATAACAGTGGCCGTACTGATGAGGTTAAACAATTATACTTGGATATCGATAAATATGTTCCTGAAAAAAATAAAAAACTCAAAAATGCTTTATTAAATGAATATGAAATTGCCCAAGGAATAACTTTTTTAAAATCATTCCCCAGACACATACAATTGGTAACGACTTTACAGTGTAACTTAAATTGTATTATGTGCGGGGATAAAAAAGAGAATGTTTTTATCTCGGATAAATACTTGAATGATTTAATAGAAATAATGCCTTATTTGCAGTTTTTAACTTTAAGAGGCGGAGAAGTCTTTTATGACAAAAGAATAGGTAGAATAATTGATGAATCATATAAAAATGGGGTAAAATTAAGTATAGTCACAAACGCTTTATTGCTTGATGATGTTTTAATAAATAAACTGATGTATTCTGATGTTGCTCTTGTTTGTTCCGTAGATTCTCCTTTTAAGGAAACATATGAATCAATCAGAGTTGGTGCAAAATTTGATACATTAATTGAAAATTTAAAAAAGATTCGTTCGGCTAGAAAAAGTAAAAATTTTCTCGTGATTAATATGGTTGTAATGAGAAGAAATTATAATGAAATAGAAGATATGTTGTATTTTGCCAAAGAATATGGATTTGATTTAGTAACTCTTTGCCCTATTGAAGGGAATACAGAAAGTTCAGATGAAAATATTTTTGAAAATAATTTAGATAATTCACTGGTGCAAAAAATAGCAGATAGAAGAGAATATTTTGAAAAAATAGCAAATAAATTGGGTATTAAATTGGATAATAATTTGCCATGCAATGTAAAATATTGCGGTGCAAAAAATATTAATAACATTTCGGAAGAAAATATAGAAGGCGGTATCGATAAAAAACAAGAAACAATCATTTTAAATAATAAACAAAATGAATTTATTTCTCAAGAAAAAAATGATAATAAATTGTTTTGTTATGCACCATTTAGACAAATGTTTCAACCTATTGATATTTATAGTTGTAAACCATTGTGTCGTTGTCCTGTAGGCAATGATGAACAAAATAAAAATATAGTTTTTGAAAAACAAGAAAATATTGTTTTATCAAGTTGGAACAGCAATGATATGGTTTTTTATAGAAAAAATATATTAATGCATAAGTATGAAAGATGTTCAAATGTTTGTTTAAATGCCGCTCAAGACACTTTTGAAGGCAAAAGGATTTTGTTATGGGAAGTTCGATGAAATTTTTTGGTTGGGATTTATGCCATAGGTGTAATTATCGTTGTCCGTATTGCGGTGTTTGGCAGGATCATCCGGAATTGGATGTTATTTTGTCGGCACAAGAATGGGGAAAAATTTGGGATAGAATATACGATATGTATGGGAAGTGTCATATATATGTATCAGGTGGGGAACCATCGGTTTATCCTAACTTTTATGAGATAATAGAAGTTATTGCTTTAAAACATTTTCCTGAAATATGTACAAATTTATCATGGGATGTAGACAAATTAATATCAAAATTTACACCGGATAATTTCAGAATTGCTCCGACATTTCATCCTTCGTTTGCCGATTTTGAAGAGTTTTTTAAAAAAGCGGTATTGGCAAAAGATTATTTACCTGACAGACAAATTTATTATGTGTGTTTTCCAAACCAAATTAAAGATATGCCGATGAGAAGTAAAATGTTAAAAGAAGAAGGAATAAAATTGATACCTTTGCCTCTTAGAGGCGATGGTTTTATGTTGAATTCTGAGGAAGAAAAACAAATTATTAAAGAATTAAGTCCTTACCATGGTTCTGAAAAGCTGGAATATCAGCTCCAGAATACTTCTCCGAAAGGTAAATTATGCAGAGCCGGTTCTGATTATGCGGTCATAAGAGTGGATGGAAGCGTGGATAGATGCAGCCAATATAAAAACGGTTGTGTCGGAAAGATAACGGAGACAAATTTTATACTTATGAAAGAATATACAAAATGCGACAAAGATTATTGTCCGATAGAATCACAATGGATAGTTAAAGAGAGTAAATCCGGAGAATAAAAAAGAATGAATATTGCAGATGCTATAAAACAAGATATAAATGAATTTGGCAGGCTGTTAAATGCCGGTATTTTTAGCAAAAATGATATAGAGGATTTTTTAAAGAGTGGTAATGATTGTGATGATGATTATATAAATAAAATATCCAAATATGTTTGTGACAAATATAAAAATGAGATAACATTATATATTGAATTGGGAAAAAATTATTTAAATAGAAATACAGATGAAGCTATAAAATATTTAAATTTTTATAAAAATAAAGGCGGGAATAACAAAGAAGTATTGTTGTTATTATCAAAGTTATATAGACAAAAAGGATTTATATCAAAGTCCAGAAATATAATAAAAAATATAAATTTGGAAAACGAAATTCCCATATCAGTAATAGAAGAATTGCTTGATGTGTATTTATCGGACAAAAAAATAAGTTCTTCAAAACCTAGAATAATAAAAATAATCAAGAGTTTGGATGATGGAAAATCAAAAGATAGTATCTGTGTGTTGGCGAATATATTAAATAAAATAATAGATAAAAAAATACTGAATAAAAATTTGTCCAATATTTCCGGAAGCGAGAGATGGATTAATATTGTGAATTTGAAAAAATATAAAAATTCACAAGAAGATATAAAATATAAATTAGGGAGATATTATTTTAACAGATATATTGCTTCTGGAGAGCCCAAGTATGGTAATAAATTCATCACTTATGTTGATAATAAAAATATATTAAAAGATATGTTGGATTACATATTTGATAATAAAATATTTAATAAAGACATAATAAATAGGGTAGGTGGCCAAAAATGGGTTGATTTTATAGAGAAAAACAGTCAATGTATAAGAAAAAATCAGTTATATGAAGTATTTAAGAAATTGAAAGAATATTACAACAATAAAGGCTACAAAAAAGGTGTTGTAAGAAATCTTTGTGAAATGATAAATATAAATGGCAGTAGAGAAATTACGGATGAATTAAGATATATTCTAAGAGAGAATAACTTTCTGAAAAAAGACAAGAGAAATATAATAAAAATTTTAAAATCATTTTATAAAAAAAATACGGATATAAAAATAAAAAATATTTTTTTAAATGAAATTGAAATTTTAGATAACAAAACACATTTAAAATCAAATCCAAGGGAGTTGGAAGTTACGGTGACAACAAGATGTAATTTGCGTTGTATAATGTGCGATATGCATGAACTACCGGATTATACAATGGATAACAGAATTTATAAATATATTAAAAAATTATTGCCTTATTTGGAAAATATAGTATGGAAAGGCGGGGAAGTTTTCCTGTATGATAAATTCAACGAACTTATTAACTTTGCGGGTCAATATAATGTACGTCAGACAATAATAACAAATGGTTTATTTCTAGTAGATGATTATGTCAAATTAATATCAGAATATAAGGCAGAACTTGTAATTTCAATAGATGCTGCTGATAAAAAAACTTATGAAAAGATTAGAAAAGGAGCAGATTTTAATAGGTTAATAAGTAATTTAAAAATATTGAAAAAATATAACATTAAAAATAGTTCTTTTAAATATAAGATGATTGTAGTGGTAATGTCAGTGAATTATAAACAAATTGAAGAAATTATAAATTTTGCTATTTTATATAACTTTGAAAGTGTTTATTTTCAGGGATGTTCGGATTGTAAAAATTCATATTTATTATTAAAAAATATAAATAAAAAAGAAGTTATTGAAAAAATAGAAAAATATAAAAATCAATATAAGGATAAAATTGCAGTGCTAACAGATCCTACCATGGATATAAATTATTTTGGAAAACTCGATAAAAATGATTTAGAAGCGGATTCAAAAGTCCAAGATAATAATGATAATAATATTGCAAACAAAAGTCTTGAGAATCAAAAGAAAACTGCGTTATTGAAGAGATTTTGTTATAACCCATTTTTTAAAATGGCATTAAACTTTGAGAGAAATAATATTAATTTTGGTTGCGGTTGTACTGCTATTGATGTCTCAAAGTGTAAATATGATGAAATTTGGAATTGCAATGCTTTGGTTAAATACAGGCAGTCTATACTAAATAATGACTTATCGGTTTGCAATTTATAATTCAATTAGTATCCGGCGAGCATTAATTTATTGTAGAAAGTTCGGGAGAATAAAAGAGCAATGAAAAT
>JAQTSO010000008.1:16624-48973 GCA_028711215.1 Endomicrobiaceae bacterium
TTTGATCATATATTAAATGAGATACTAAAGAAAATCGAAGTTGAAAATTGTGAAGATTTAATATTGACGGTAGTGGAAAATTTTAAAAATTTTAATTTAGTAAATAAAAAACGCATAGCGAAAAGAGTTTTAAAATGTTATTTGCATTTATATGTAGAGACAGCAGATAAAGAATTTATGAACAAAGCAATTAATATAGCACAATACAGCAGTCATGATATACATCTTTTGTTTAATGGTGCATTACAATTAAAAATAAAAGATTTAAATATTTATAATTTATTGAAGATATTTAAAAATAATCATGATATGTTTACGGACACTAATAATATGTTTACGGATTATAATAAATTGCAAATAGCAGAGTTAGTGTTATCTTGTCATACGGAAGATGTTGTTGAAAAAGTTAATATTTTATGTGAATTTATAGATAATGATAAATGTTTTGATTGGAAATTATCAAATGCACTTTCGCTGGTATTGAGAGAAAAAAAATTACCGGTTGATAAAAGAAATAATATTATAAAAATTCTTAAAAAGTATTACAAAAAAAATAATAACATAAAATATAAAAATATATTTTTAAATGAAATTGAAATATTACAAAATAAAATTATTTTAAAATCAAAGCCCAGAGCGATTATGGCTTCACTTACCACAAGATGTAATTTAAAATGTATCATGTGTAACGTAATAGATCATAATTCAAAGCAATTTTATAGCATGAATACTAAATTTTATAATTTCGTTGTGGCAAATATGCCTTATTTGGAAGAAGTTATATGGCAGGGTGGCGAAGTTTTTTTATATGATAAATTTAAGTATCTGTCAGGTTTAGCATATAAATATAATGTCAGGCAAAGTATTATTACTAATGCATTATTATTGAATAAAGATTTAATTAATATGATTAATAAATATCGTATCAATCTTCAGGTTTCAGTAGATGCCGTTGACAAAAAAACTTATGAAGAGATCAGAGTAGGTGCTAAATATGAAAATTTATTAAAAAAAATAGAGTTATTAAAAAAATATAGACATAAAGATAATACAACTAGGTACAGTCTTGAAACTGTAGTGATATCAAAGAATTTTAAAAAATTGGAAGCTCTAGTTAAATTTGCAATATTTCATAAATTTGAATCGATATCCTTTCTAAAATACATTGTCTATGAAAAAAATGATTTACAGTTGTCCAAGGAACAAATTGATGAAGTTTCTAAGAAAATAAATTTACTTAGAAAAAAGTATAAAAATATAGTCATAAATACAAATATTGAACTTGATTGTAATTGTGAAGAAAAAAATAAATATGATAATGAAAATATTCAAGTTCAAAATAATAACGACACTAACAATGATAATAATAATGTACCGGAACATAAGGAAGATGGAAGTTATAATGAGAAAATAGAAAAACAACACAACAACGATTTGTTTTGTATATCACCATGGACAAGAATTTATCTGGATTTTCAAAGTTATATAAGGATTACCTGTTTATCAAATCATATAGACATAAAAAAATATAAATATAATGAAATTTGGAATTGTGATGAATTGGTTGATTATAGAAGGAAAATAATTAATAATGATTTTTCAAACTGTAATTCTTTATGTAGAGGATGCGGCGAGTATACTGAAAGAGCGAAGATTGGTTTGTTTTAATTAAGTTCAACAGGTGGAATATATGACAGATGAATTAAAATATAAATCAGCGATTAATGATATCGGTATCTTATTGGAATTGCTTAAAGATTTCAGACAGTCAAATCAGTTTTCAAAAGCCGAAGATTTAATCAATAAAAATAAACATTTATTATCAGAAAGTTCGGAACTCAATTTTGAACTTGCGAATATTTATGTTGCGCTTGGTAAAATTGACAAAGCAATTGAAATATTTGAAAAATTAATTCAAAATCGTGATTTTGATATTACAATTGCGGTCAGGGAATTGATTAAGCTGTATAAGATAAAGGGAAAATATAAAAAAGCAGTAGATTGTATTAACATTGCAGTAGAAAAAGGCAATGATAATTTGGATTTATATATTGAAAAAATTATTCAGCAAAGGCTTATACCTGATGGAAAATCAGCAATTGAAACTTTACAAAATCTAAAGAAAATAAAAAATAATAAAAGTGAAAGTTTTATTAAAAATATTGAATCAGTTGAAAGTTCAAGGCAAGTTATAGCTCCATACAGAGTTTTTTTTACATGGGGTATGCATTATCAATGTAATTACAATTGTACGTATTGTTATGCTCCGAAACCGCATGATATTACATTTGATAATAATAAAAATAACAAGGCTTTATATCTTTCAACCGAACAGTTGGTAGACAGCTGGAAATTTGTTTTTGATAAGTATGGAACATCCAGAATAAGATTGGACGGCGGAGAACCGACAATATATCCTAATTTTTATTATATTTTGAAAGAATTGTTAAAAATGCACAGATTGCAAATTAATACAAATTTGTCATTTGATGTTAAAGAATTTTGTGATAATTCAGATCCACAAAAAGTAAGGATTGATGCAAGTCTACATTGTGAATATACTAAATTGGATGATTATGTAAAAAAATTGGAATACTTAAAAAAACATGGATACAAGTTGGTGGTTTCGTATGTTGCTTATCCGGATTTTATAAACAATATTCCACTGGCAAAAAAAATTATACAAAGTGAACTCAATATACCATTTTTGATTCATCCTTATTCCGGATTTTATAATGACAGACAATATCCGGCATCATATAATGAGGATGAAAAAAATATTATTTATAATACGGATTATAAAAGTATTACGGAGTTAACATGGAGAGCAGAAAGAAAAGGTAATTATAAACCGAGATTCGGAAAAGAGAAGGATATAAAGTTAACCGAAAAACAAATTGCAGAAAATGAATCGATAAAACAGATGAAACAAATTGAAAATAAAAATGATAATGAGTTTAAATTATGTGAGATGGGCAGGATGTATGCAAGAATTTATCCGAACGGAAATGTATACAGATGTTGTGCATATGACGGCAACACATATTTGGGCAATTTATTTGATAAAACGATTAAATTGCTGGACAGAGCAGAGAAATGTTATAATACTAAAGATTGTCGTTGTTGGAGATGCATGATACCGGGTGAAGAAAGCAGATGGTTGAATACATGGATGGATGATTGGGAAATTTCATTTTAGAGGTTTTACATGGAAAATGTTTTAGCACAGGCATATCAATTACAAAATAATAAACAATTTAACGAATCTACCGAAAAGTTTAAAAAATTGCTTGATGACAAACAATATTATCCGATTGCCATTTTTGAAATCGGAAAAAATTATAAGATGTCTAATAATCCTATAGCAGCTATTGATTGTTTTGCAGAGCTTGTTAATTATGATAATCATAATGGACAGGCAATCACAGAATTATCCCAAACAGCATGTTTGTCAAAAAATTATGATAAAGCAGAAATTTTGTTGAAAAATTTGATAGAAAAAACAAACAATGAGATATGTTTTATAGAGTATATAAATATTTTATTTTCAAAGAATGATATTAAAACGGCAGATGAATACATACAAAGAGCCGTCAGTTTAAATAAAGGCAGTGTTGAGATTAAATTCCTAGAGGCAAAATTATATAGAAATAAACAATATTTAACAAAAGCTATAGATATTTATAATGATATTTTGGGAAAAACAAATGACAAAGAAAATGTTTATATTGAACTGGCTGAGATATATTTTTTAAAGGGACAATATAAAGAAGCGATAGAATATTTTGAAAGGGCAGCTGATAAAAAAAATGATAAATATATATATTTGAAATTAGTTGAACTTTATTATTTAATTGGAGAAAATGATAAATCAGACTATGCCGGCAAAAAAGCGTTGGAATTAACATCTCAAAATAAATTTGACCAAGATGTAATCTTAAACGAAATTGAAATATTACAACGAAAAACAATACTAAAATCAAAGATGAAAAGATTATGGGTAACTGTTACATCAAGATGTAATATAAGATGTAAAACTTGCGGATTGTGGCACAATAAATGGGATTTGCCTTATAAAACGGCAAAAGAGGTCATGTCTAATTATCCATATTTAGAAAGACTTGTTTGGCTGGGCGGTGAAGTTTTTTTATATAAACATTTTGAAGAAATGTTTGATGAGGCAGGTAAGTGGGATAATTTGAAACAACAAGTTATTACAAACGGTGTTGCTTTAAATAAAAAATGGATTGAAAAAATCATAAATACAAAAAATTCTGAACTTACATTTTCAATTGACGGTACGACAAAAGAAGTTTATGAAGAAATCAGACAAGGATCAAATTTTGAAAAACTTCTTGAAAATGTCAGATATACAATGGAAATAAAGAAGAAATTGGGAGTGCAAAAAGATATAAGGATGAATTCGGTTATAATGAGAACAAATTATAAGCAAATATATGATTTATTGGATTTTGCAAAAAAGGAAGGATTTAACCAATTATCTCTTATGGCTTTGCATTTCGCTGAAGATTTGAATGAAGATATATTTTATAGCACGACAAAAGATCAGGAAGCACAGAAATATGTATATAAAGCAATACCTATTCTTAAAGAAAAAGCTAAGGAGTACAACATAGATTTAGATTTGCTTTTGCCATGTGGAGATGAGAGTTTTGATGAAATTATATTCCAAAAGAATGAGCAGATTACGGAAAATATTCCTGAAAATAAAATTGATAGTAAAGTTCAAATAAATGATGTCAAGGAAGAACCTAAAGATTTAATAGTTCCTGTAAACAGAGTATGTTGCAAAATGCCTTGGGATTATATGATGATATGTGACGAAGGTAATGTTATAGTTACCGGTTCATGTGTAAGAAGTATAGGCAATATATATAATAATTCTATAGATGAAATATGGAACAGTGAAGTTTCACAGGAATATAGGCAAAGAATGATTGATAAAAAATTTACTGAAGACAGTTGCAGAACGGAGTGTACAGGCAGATGGTAGAAATTAAGAAAGAAATTATTATTGAAAATGCAAAACAACATATATCTGAAGGCAAGTATGATGTGGCACTTGATATGCTTTTGCCAATATTGAATATTGAGGATTTAGCAGTTTCGTTTGAATATGCCAAAATTTTATACTTTTTAAAAAAACATAATGAAGCAATAGAATTATTGAAAAAATTAAATAATAAATATCCGAATGACAATAATGTATTGGATATTTTATCAAAGTCTTACAAAGAAACCGGAAGAATAGAAGAATTTGTTAATCTTTTAGAAAAATCTTTAAATGAAACAAATATTGAATTTTGTTTAGAATTGGCAAATGAATATTATCTGGAAAAAAATTATGAGACATCTGCAAAATTTTATAACAGATATTTAAATTCCAAAAAAGATGCATTGCCGGTAGCATCCAAATTGGTGCAGATTTATAACTTTATAGGACAAAGAAACAAAGCAATAGAAATAAGCAGTGAATATCTTGAACATATAGAAGTTAAAGGTAATAAATTTTTATCAAATTTATTTTTAAATGAATTGGAAATAGCACAAGAAAAAACTATTTTACAATCGAATCCCAGGATTATGCTTGTTGCATTAACAAACAGATGTAATTTAAAATGTCCTATGTGTGCCACAAGAGAAGAATCAAATTGTTGGGATATATCAGAAGATTTTAAAGAATATATAATAAAAAATTTACCAAATCTGGAACTTATTACATGGCAGGGCGGAGAGGTTTTTTTATACAAAGGTTTTGAAAATTTATTCTTAGAGGCAAGTAAAAATAAATATTTGAAACAAATTATTATAACCAATGGCTTGTTATTGAATGAGCATTGGGTAAAATTATTAATAAAAGCAAGTTATCTGGATCTTACAATATCAATAGACAGCATAGAGAAAAATGCATATGAGACCATCAGACTCGGTGCAAAATTTGAGGTTTTATTAGCTAACTTAAAATATTTAAAATTGGTAAGGCAAGAAAACAAATCTAATATAACTTTGACAATGAGAATAACAATTTCGGATGAAAATGTTTATTCTTTGGAGCAGATGGTAGATTTTGCAATAGAATACCGCTTTGATATCATTGTATTATCACCGTTAGACATTGAACAGCATAGTTTTACAAAATATAATTATTTTAATAAATCAAAAGAAGAACTTATGAAATTAAAAGAATTAAAAATAAAAGTTTTAGAGAAATCCAGAAAAAACAATATCAAAATTATTGATACGTTACCGGATATAAACCCAATATTAGATAGTTTTGATATAGGGAATGAAAATATTGATGAAACAAACGCCAATATGGCAGATGAAAACAATACTTGTTGCCAAAAGGATGAAATTAAAATACATGAAGAAGTTGAACCTTTGAAAATGCCTTTGTGTTTGCGTCCGTGGAGACAGATTGCTACAACAGTCCACGGAAAAATAAGACCCGAATGTTTATGTTTAAAGAATGTTGACTTGGCTTATCAATGTGAGGATTTTAGCAGTATTTGGAATAGTGAAAATATGCAGGAATACAGACGCAAATTAATAAATTTCGATCAAGCTTGGTGCTGTAAAGAATGTATAAATAATATTGTTTCTGACGAACATAAAAAATTTGTATGTGTCTGAAGAGATTATTAAATTAATAAAAATAAAGTATATAGAGATAAAAAATGAATAAAGTGAAAGATAATTTAGATTTAAACGTGCAGGAAATCAAAGATAAAAAGGTTATTTTGAAATCATATCCACAAAGAATGATAGTAACATTATCTACAAAATGTAATTCCAGATGTATTATGTGTGAAGTTGTTAAAACACAATGGGATATACCGGATAGAGTAGTAGATGAGATAAAATTTTTGCTCCCATATATGAAAAGTATAAACTGGCAGGGTGGGGAAGTCTTGGTGTTGGATTATTTTGAAAAACTTTTTTTAGAATCTCTTAATAATAAACAATTAAAACAAACTATCGTAACAAACGGCATGTTACTAAATGACAGATGGATAGATTTGCTTACAGAGTCTAATGTGGAGCTTACTGTTTCTATAGATGGACTTGATAAAGAAATATATGAGAAGATTAGATGTGGTTCAAAATTTGATGTTTTAATGAAAAATTTAAAAAAATTAAATGAAATAAGAAAAAAGAAGAATTCAAAACTTGTGTTGAAAATGCATACAGTTGTTATGAGATCAAATTATAAAGAAGTTGAAAATTTTATTGAATTTGCCAAACGATATGATTTTGATGTTGTATACATGATGCCGATATATGGCGGACAGGATATCCCTGAAAATATATATATAAATGATGAAAAAAACATCTTAAAAGATTTAACAAAAAAAATAGAACAAGCGGTATATAAAAGTACCGAATATGGCATTAACTTTTTCCATTCACTTCCGATCATAAAAGAGGAAAAACCAAAAGACAGTGACGAATGCACAGAAACAGCAGAAAATATATGTATAGAAAAAAAAGATAGAATGCTTTGTTTTTTACCATGGCAACAATTGAATATTGACCCGGGAGGAGAAGTCAGACCCGGATGTTTATGCAAAACAAATATTGGAAGTGTTATGGATAGTTCAATATTAGATATTTGGAATAATTCTAAAATGCAAGAATATCGTTGCAAAATTTTATTGGGTAATCCCGATATATGCAGCGTTGATTGTATAAAAGGCAATGTGCCTGAAAATATGAGGGGAATTTAGCAATGCATACTGAGAAAATAGAAGAAGCAAAAAAATTAATAAGAGAAAATAAATTAAAAGATGCAGAAACAATATTGATGAATGTAGACGATAAATATGCTGTTTTTGAACTTGCAAAAATTAAAATAATACAAGGTAACGATAATGAAGCCGAAAATTTATATAAAAAAGTTTTGCAATTAGATAGTAATTTACATGAAGCTGATTTAGAACTTGCAAGAATTTACCAAAGACAAAGACGCAATGAGCTTGCAATGCAATTCTATAATAAATTTACGGATAAAATTAAAAATGATGTTTCTGTTTTTAAAGAAATGGGAAGACTTTATGAATCTATGGGTAATGTTGACGAAGCTTTGTTGAATATCGATAAAGCACATCAATTGGCAAAAGACGATATAATGACTAATTTTGAATTAGGCATTGCTTACAGAGAATCCGGAAAAGATCAAGAATCTGCCGATGTTTTTAAAAAAATGTTGGATGATAACCGGATAAAAAATGACAAATTTTTGCATAATAAGGCTCTTAATGAGTATGAAATATCAATGAGAAAAGAAATTTTGGAATCAAAGCCGAGAGCAATGATTGGTATGATAATGAACAAGTGTAATATCAGTTGCAGGATATGTGATATTTGGCGAGAAGGAGTTTGGCAGGAACCCGACAGGATATTAAAGGAAATCGTTGAGCTTTTGCCGTATATGGAAGATATTTGTTGGCAGGGCGGAGAAGTTTTTTTAATGAATGGTTTTGAAGATATGCTTTCAGAAGGCGTTAAATGTAAAAATTTAAATCAGGTTATTTTTACTAACGGATTATTGTTAAACGAAAGAAACTTGGAAATTATTGCTAAGGGTAATGTTGAACTGGTTTTATCTATAGATGGGGCGACAAAAGAAAGTTATGAATATATAAGAAGAGGGGCAAGTTTTGACAAACTTTGCAAAGTTCTGGAATTGATAAAAGAAGTCAGAAAATCAACAGGTGCAAAAATTAACACATATTATAATCCTGTAATATGTAAAACAAATCATAAAGAAATTGAAGAAATGGTTGAGTTTGCCAAAAAATATGAATTTACCGCAATCACATTGAATCCGATAAGAGGATATCCTGAGGAAAATATTTTCCAACCAATAGACGAAAAGGCATTTGATTTTATGAGACAAATAATTCCTGTGGCAGAAGCAAAAGCCAAGAAATATGGGATAAGATTTAACAATTGGATGCCTGTAGATTGCGGATGTAAGGAAATCACTTTTAAACATGAGCTTATAAATGAATCAGTTGTCAAAGAAGATAATAAGATTGAAGTATCAGAAAAAAAGAATTTGGAAGATAATAAGAAAAAAATTAACAACAGAATGATATGTTATGCTCCATGGCAAAGACTTTTGTTAGATAATATGGGGCAAACCAGACCATATGCAATGTGTACAAAATGGTTAGGAAGCACGGAGGAATTCTCACTGGGAGAACTTTGGAACAGTAAGAATATGCAAATATATAGAAGAAAATTGGCACAAAACGATTTTCATGACATATGTCAGCCCGAATGTATTTCAGGTCAAATAAGATATAAATTGTGCAGACCTGTTGAGGATAAATAGAAAATAATGAATAGATTTGATGAATTGGTCGAAGAAGCAAAAAAGGCATCAAATGCAGGTGATTTCATAAAATCTAATGAATTATATAATCAAGCTTTAATCTGTGATACGGATTTTTATATTTATTTTGAAATTGGTAAAAATTATTTTTATTTAAACAAATATAATGATTCTGAAAAATATTTAAATATGTATTTGCAACAAGAAAATAAGCAAAAAGAAATAGCATATTATGCTATTCTATTTCTTGCAAAAATATATAAATCAACCGGTTATTTTAGAAAGGCTCTTTTAATGTGTTCACAGGCTAAAAATTATGTTGTCAATGACAAACATTTAGATGATTTATGGGATGAAATAAATGATATAAATTTTTTGTTTTATGAGAAAATACCCAAACAGTTTGATAATATAACCTATGAAGAACTTGAAAAAAAATATATACAATCCCTAAATCTTAATCCTAATAACCAAACAGCAATAGTTAATTTAACAGAATTATACTTAATAACCAGAAAATATAAAAAAGCAGTTGAATTGGTTTCATCTACAATAGATAAAATACCAAATGATGAAGTGTTTTTTAAAAATAAATTAATAAATTTTTTAGAAACAGCACAAGGTAAAACAAAGCTTATATCTAAGCCTTTAAGACTTGGTATTAATTTATCAAATGCCTGTAATTTACAATGTATAATGTGTTATGTTAAAGATTTTAAGTGGGCTTTCCCAAAATCAAAAATATACGAAATCAGAAAGTTTTTTCCATATTTGGAAAAAATGATGTGGCAGGGTGGTGAAGTTTTTTCTTTAAACTATTTTTTTGATCTGCTGACGGAGGCTGCAAAATATCCTAATATCCAACAAGGCATAATAACGAATGCACAATTATTAAATGAAAAAATTATAGATTTGCTTGTAGATATGAATTTGGAATTAACAATATCTGTCGACGGAGTAAACAAAAACACCTATGAAACTATAAGAAAGAATGCAAGTTTTGAAAAACTTGTCCGTAATATGCAGTATATTGCTAATGTCAGAAATAAAAATAATAAAAATTTTACATGGGGCATTAATTTTGTGGTTTGTAATCACAACTATAATCAATTATTTTCATTGTTTGAAATTGCACACAGATATAATGTTGACTTCTTTTGTATTATGCCGTTAAGAGACGGAGCAATGACGGAAATATATGATAATAATTCTGTTACAAAACAAATTACAGAAATTAAAAAGAGAAGTGCAGAATATAATATACAGGTAGAAAACAGAGTAATTTTACTGGCTGATGATTTGGTCAAAGATACAGAAATAAAATCTGATATAAGAGAATGGATTAGTTTTGAAGAACATAATACTGCTCCGCTTATGAAAAAAAACAGAATAGAATATGTATCCGATAGTATAAAAGAAAAACATATTATAGATTATAAATCTGATGAAATAAATCAGACAAAATATAGTTTGAATAATTTAATATGTCACATGCCATGGCAACAAATGATTCTTGATTATGACGGTACATTTTGGCCGGATTGCCAATGCAGATGTGATAAAAACAATAATATAATTAAATTTTCAGAAACAGTTCCATTATCAGATATTTGGAATTCAAAAGAAATGATTACCTACAGAACCATAATAACAAAAGATTTATATAAAAGTTTATGTAAAAATCATTGCAGAGACGGTAAAATATGTGATAATTATTTTAGCATAGATGATATGATTATGAATGCAAAAGAACTTAAAGATACGAGAAATATAATATTAGATATTCTATATTTTATAAAAAATTTCTGCGATGATAAGCAAAGAGATATGTACTTTGAACGCATGTATGATTTAGGCATAACAGATGAAAGGTTCTTGTTTCAATATGCTCGTAATTTAATAGCTTCAAACAGGCTTGATAGATTGAAAGAATTAATTGAAAAATCAGATGGAATTTCGATTTCAATTTTTGATTTTGTAAATGTTATAATGGATGAGTGTGCAGATATATATGGTCAAGATAAGTCTTTAAGTCTTCTTTTGGATTTATGTTCAAAAAATATGTATGCATTAAATAAGGCAATATTTTTTATCAATAATATTCATAATTATGAAAAGAGAGAAAAAGAATACAGAAAATTATTTGATATTAAAATGGAATCTGTAGAAATATCTGTATTTTTTGGTGCTGATGGAGAATATAGTATAAAAAATGCGAAAAAATATGAAATTATTGTAAGCAAGTTATTATCTTTTTACAAGACAGAACAAAGAGATGAAATTTTAATAAACATTTTTTATTTTATAAAAAACAATATCGAAGATAAGAATATAATAAAAAAATATTACAAACAACTTTGTATTATTAATAAAGGCAATAAAGAAAATACAGCTTATGATGTTTTACTTGTTTATGTTGATGATGCTGATATTAATATTGAGGATGTAGTTTCGTGTTTAAGTGGTTTAAAAAGAGAAAATGAAAGTTCTTTTTTGAATTTGGCAAGATATTGCATAAAAAAAAGAATGTATAATGAAGCCGGCAAAATATATAATTCAATTATAAAAATTGACAGTATGAATGCAGATATATATCTGGAATTTGCAGGTATATTGTATTATGAGTGTAATCTCTTTAAGGACGCTGAACAAATATTGTTAAAAGCAATAAGTTTGGATATAGGTAATTTGAAACTTTATATTGATTTAGCAAGAATTTATGCTAACAACGGCAAAACTGACAAAGCATTGAAAACTCTCGAAATACCTTTAAATAAGTTATTGTGCAAGAAAGAGGATTTATTTGCAAATATTAAACGTTATGATTACGATTTATTATATTTAAAATTTATGGATTATTTAAATGAAAAATAAAGAAATGTTTAATTTGGCAAAAGATATGATTCAGCAAGGGGATTATAAAAAAGCCTTGGAAATAATACTTATGCTTTTAAAAAACGATAAAAATAATTTTCATGTTAATTTTGAATTGGCAAAAATATATTATGCATTGGGTGAAATTAATGAGTCACTTAATATTTTAGAAAACATAATAAATGCGGGGCAGGCGACAGATATATATGTGTTTGATTTGTTTTTTAAGATTTATAATGGCAATGATATTGATTATATTAATAAACTGATAGAGATGATTGATAAACAATTTCCAAATGAAATTCAGATATACATTGAAATTGCAAAATTTTTTATTGACAAAGACAGAAAAAGGGCAATATATTATTTTGAACGATATGTTGATAAAAATAATTTTGAAAATATAGATGTTGCCGTATTGCTTGCCAAACTGTATGTCGAAAACAAAGATATTGATAAAGCCAAAAATCTGCTTTTAAAAATTAAAAATAATGACAATAAAAATTATCTGCTAGAGCTGTTCAGAGTTTATTTTTTGTTGAATCAAAAACAAAACGCATTAAGTACGGCCGATAAATTACTTAACAAATATCATGATATAGATATTATTCATGAAGTTTCGGATTTATATTTTCAGGAAAAAGAAATCAAAAGATTTGAAAAAATACTGCTTGAATATTTAGCCGATTGTAATGATGATGCAAAATTACATTTCTATTTATCAAAATGTTATGAGGGTATGGGAAATATCGAAAAAGCCATAAATAAACTGTTTGATATTTTAATAATGAAACAAAACGTATACGACCCTGTTGATATTTCAAAGCAGATATTAGATTTAAATAAATTACAGATGGATATAAATTTGATAGTTGCTTTGGAAGTTATAACCAAACTTCAACAATACAGTTTACACAAACGAAATTATACTTATTTTAAAAATCATATTACCAACAAATTAATTGATGAAATGCAGAAATATATATTACAAGGCGATTATGTACGTGCGGAAGCATTTGCCGGAGAGATTATTCAAAAATTGCCTGAAAAAAAACAAATGATTGACAATATTTTGTTAAACGAAAAAGAAGTTTTAACGAAAACCGAATTTTTAAAATCTAAACCGAGAATTTTGGAAATAACACTTACAAACAGATGTAACTTAAAGTGTATTATGTGCGAAAATATTAAATCATTCCCATGGGAACTGCCTGAAAACACAAAAAATGAAATCATTACGCTTATGCCTTATCTTGAACAGGTTAATTGGCTTGGCGGAGAGGTTTTTTTATATAAGCATTTTAACGAGCTGTTTGATACTGCGCATAAACACAATGTTAAACAAATCATTTCAACAAATGCACTTTTGTTAACCGATAAAATAATCGAGAAACTCGTTGAATACAATGTAGAATTATCAATTTCAATCGACGGAGTCACAAAGGAAATTTACGAAAAGGTAAGACTTGGTGCAAATTTTGATAATTTAATTTCAAAAATTAATATGTTGAATGAAGCTAAACATAAATTTAATCATTATATGAAAAAGAGATTATGTGTCGTAATTATGGATACAAATTACCACCAATTGGAAGAATTTGTTGATTTTGCGCATAAATATGAGTTTGATTTTATAACATTTACTCCGCATGACGGATATTATGACAGAGATATATTCTTTTATAAAAGAAAAGATTTGGATGAAAAAATGGCTGAAGTATTAAAGAGAGCCGAAAAATATAATATAGATATTGAAAATTGTATCCCTTCCCAAAGGAATATGGATGTTTTAAGAGGAAAATATCCTGAAGATGTTGTTATCAAAAATATAGAGTTGAAGAAGAACAATAAGTTTAAATTTAATTTTTTTGCAATGGCAACAATGCCGGAAATATTACCGATTAAAAGAGAGGAAAAGCAAGATAATATAAAAAGAATACATTGTTATTCGCCATGGCAAAAGTTATTTGTCGGTTGTACCGGATATGTAAAAGTTAACTGTAATTGCGGGCACAGTCTTGTTATAGGTGACATAGCAACAGATACATTGATGAATATTTGGAATAGTGCCAATGCCGTTAATTTGAGGCATAATGTGCTTGTTAATCGTATTTATAAAGAATGTTCTGAAAATTGTAAAGAAAATGTTTTGCCAATAGAAAAATTAAGATACAGTTATTAATTGCCGGTCAATAAAAAATCTGAGTTGTATCTTAATTAATAAAGAATTTATTATAAGGGATTTTGTATGACAATTTTTGAAAAAATTGATTTTTTTATGCAGGGGAAAAAATATAATGAAGCCTTAGAATTTTTATTGCAATTGCTGTCTGAAGATAATAAATTTGATATATACAGGGAAATAGGAAAAGTATATTATCGCATGGGCGATTATGACAAATCACTTGAATATTTTTTAAAAATTATAAATTCAAAAGAGTATATCGGTAAAAATGAAATTTATTTTGAGATTGCCAAAATATATGGAATTAAAAATCAAAAACAAATAGCAGTTGAATATTTGGAAAAGATTTTGGAAACATCAAATAATAATGATAATTTGTTGATATATGCGTTAGACTATATAACCAAAATATACAAATCATTACAAGAATATGATAAAGCTCTTGAAATATTGCTCAAATTTCAAAACAAACTGACATCATCAACTAATATTGACGAATTTTTGAATGATGTTTATCAAGAAATGTATCAGCGATTTCCGGGAGACTATAATTTTTCGGGCGATTATAATTGTTTAGTTCCGATTTATAGTGATATGCTGAGAAAAAATCCTTTCAATAAACAGGTTCTATGTTTTCTGGCCCAAGTTTATAATTATCTGGGGATGTATAATAAAACAGTTAAATTATATGAGGATAATAAAGATAAAGTAAAAGGTAATGTTTTTTTTGAAAATAAGTTTTTAAATGAATATGAAATAGCAAGCAAAAAAACTATATTGAGCAGTAAACCAAGAAACTTAATGGTTGTTTTATCTAATAAATGTAATATAGCCTGTATAATGTGTTTAACAAGTAAAAGTAAGTGGGAATTGCCTAAGGAAAGACTGGATGAAATAATATTAATGTTTCCTTATTTGGAAAAAATTATGTGGCAGGGCGGAGAGGTATTGTTTTTGCCGTATTTTAAGGATGTCCTCAAAATAGCTTTAAAATATCCTAATATGAGACAAAGCGTGATAACAAATTTGCAGTTAGCAGATCAAGAAACAATGGAATTAATAGTAAAAAACAATATAGAAGTGACCATATCTATAGACGGAGTATCAAAAAATATTTATGAAAAGATAAGAAGAGGCGCAAGTTTTGAAAAATTGCTGGATAACATAAATATATTAAATGATATAAGGAATAAAATAAAAAACAAAGTAATATTAAACATGAATGTTGTAGTAATGAATGAAAATTTTAAAACATTAGCTATGTTTGTAGATTTTGCCCATAAATATAAATTTGATTTTATTTGTTTTATGCCTATAGATTACATACCTAAAAATCCTACAGAGAAAGAAAAAAAAATAAAAAAAGAGCAGGATATATTTGATAATAATGACCCTGATGTTATAAAAGAGCTGTCATTTCAGATGTTATTGGTTGAAAAGAAAGCAAAAGAATACGGGATAAGAATAGAAAGCCGATTAAAAACAATTGAACTTAAAGAAGAAGATATAATGTTGTATGATGAAAAATATTTATTTTTTCGGCAAGATACAAATAATAAAGAAGAAAACAAAATTGAAGACAATGAAGTACATACAGAGGGTCAAACTTGTAATGAGGTGTTGAACCCCGCGGTTGATAATAATGAATTTCAAAGAGAACAGCCGGAAAAGATGCTTTGCCATTTACCGTGGTACAGCCTCACTCTTGATTTTGACGGTTCTGTAAGGCCTGATTGCCAGTGTTTTATAGAAAAGAATATAGGACATTTGAAAGATGAAACAATAGAAAATTTATGGAATAACGAACAAATGCAGTTTTACAGAAGCAGTATAATAAATAAAAAATATGAATCTTTATGTAATGAAAATTGTATTTACGGAAGAATAACTGAATTGCACTTAAAATTGTTGTAGAGGATTTGTATGCCATTAAAGGAAGCAGAAAAACAAATAGAAAAAGTAAGAGAATATATAAAAAATAATTTTTTAAACGAAGCTTTATCTTTAATGCAGAATATTATTTCGGATAAAGAATGCGCAACAAATGAAATGGTTTTGTTGGAGATGGGTCAGGTTTTTTTGGCCAAAGAAAATTTTCAGGAATCACAAATATGGTTTAAAAAAGTTTTGGATCAAAACAAAGGCAATATATATGCAATAAAATCAATGTTGAGAGTTTCGTATAATCTTGAAGATTATGAAAATGTTCTTGTTTATCTTAAAAAGATAATTCATGAAAGAGAAAAATTTCAAAATGATTTGTCGGATATGATAAATTTTTTATTCATCAAACTTTTTAAATATAAAGAAACAGATGACGAAAACAAGATAAGAAGCATAATAAACATACTGGTTTTTTGTAATGAATATATAAAGGATTATAAATTAAAAAATATTCTTATTAATGAATTGGAAATTTTAAATAAAGAAGTTGTTTTAAAATCCAAACCCAGAGTAGCCGTAATCTCAATGACAAGCAGATGTAATATAAAATGTAAAATGTGCAAAATACCTTCTGAACATTGGGATTTTCCGAATAATAAAAAACAAGAAATTTTCAATTTATTTCCGTCACTGCAAAAAGTAATTTGGCACGGCGGGGAACCGTTTTTGTATCCTGATATTGATGATATGATAGTTGAAGCGGGAAAGCACGGTATTAATCAGGTTATTTCTACCAACGGTTTGCTTTTAAGCGAAGAAAGAATCAAAAAAATTGTTAACTCAAAAATGGAACTAAATATTTCAATTCACGGATTAGAAAAAGAAGTTTATGAATCAATTCATTGCGGGGGTAAGTTTGAACTTTTGCTTAAAAACCTTGAAACAATAAAAGAAATTATAGATCAGTCAAAATTATATATGAAGTACGGGGTAAAATTTCTGTTGATGAAAAGCAATTATAAACATTTAAATAAGTTGTATGATTTTGCCTTAAAATACGGATTCAATCATGTTTATGTTAATACATTGGGGTATGATACAATAAATGAAGAAAATTTTATCCATCATTACCAAGATACCGGTATAATTCAAAATGTAATAGAAAATTCAAAAATTTTATCTGATAAGTTTAAAAGAGTAAATATTTTATATGAAGCTTGGTTGCCTGAGCTTTGTGAACAGAAAAATGAAGTTAAGCAAAAAGAAGAAAGTTTTATTGAAGCTAAGTTTTGCTGTTATATGCCGTGGCAAAGCATTGTTATAAATACAGACGGGGTTGTTCAAAATAACTGTTATTGTGAAAATTTAATTTTAGGCAATATAAATGAAGACACCATAGATGATATTTGGAATAATAATAAAATAATAGAAATAAGAAAAAATATTATTAAGAACGGATTTGATGAAAAATGTTCTTTAGATTGTAAAAATAAACGTATATCAAGCTCATTTTTAAAGAATCCTGTCGGATAGCAAAATTTAATAAAGCCGGTAATTGAGATTTCAATAATGATAATAGAAAAAGAATTAGAAATTATAAGACAGTATAACAGAGACGGTAATTTTGTTATGTCAAAGAAAATGATATCAAAATTATTGTCAGATGAAAAATATAAGAATAATATTGCAGTTATATTGGAAGCAGGTCAACTTTTGTCGGGACAGTTAAAATTTAATGATGCAATATATTATTTCAAAAAAGCACTGGAGCTTGAACATTTCAATATTTATGCATTGACGGGATTATGCAAATGTTTGATTTTTTTGAATAAATTCAGTGAAATCGCAAAAACAATAAAAATAATTAAAAAAATATTGAACAATAATAAAACTGAACGGGAAAAAGTTTTTGCATATATTCTGAAAGAAATATTTTACGGTAAGATTTCAAAAAATGAATTGTCAGCCCGTAAAGAAAAAGAGTGTATGAAAATTATTATAAACAATATAAATGATTTGAAAATTAAAGAAAAGACTGCCATGGTATCTCAAATCTGCTTCTATTACAGGCAGAAAGCTGAATTTAACAAAGAAGAAATATTCTTAAAAAATATTATTACTTTTGATTCGCTAAATCCGGAAATAAATAAAATGTATATAGATTCACTGATTGCCCGGCAAAAATACCGGAAAGCATATCAATATATCGGTTTAATGAAATTGGATGATAAGACAAACTTCACTGAATATATTGTAAATAATGTGATTAGAATCAATATAGGTGATAACATAAATTTTGATGAACTTTCGATTGACTCAATGTTAACATGCTATTTTAAACTCAGTAAGATAAAATATCTAAAAAAGAATGTTGATTTTATTCAAAAATTAAATTCTTTATTATTTAAAATATTGGTATTAATAAGGCAACAAAACTATAAAGTTAAGGAAGAAATTTATATTAAAATGCTCAGACAAACCGACAAGAAATATTTAAATATAAAAAATTCTATATTAAATGAAATAGAATGGAATAAAAAAGAATTAATTTTAAAATCAAAACCCAGAGTGGTTCAGGTAATGCTGACGAATGAGTGTAACTCAAAATGTAAAATGTGTTCAATAAACAAAGACCGTAAAGGGGAGTTGACAAATACCGGATTTAAAAATATCTCGGCGATATTGAAATATTCTGACAGTGTTACATGGCAGGGCGGAGAGGTGCAGTTTTGTAAACAATTTGCCGAACTGGTTCAGATTGCAAGAAAATATAATGTCAGCCAGCATGTTATAACTAACGGTATAAACTGGGATGAAAATTTGCTCAAAGAAATAATGCAGGGTGATATGAATATAGCAGTTTCGGTTGACGGATTTGATGCCGATACATATGAGTATATAAGAGGGATTAAAGGTTTTTATAAGGTGCAGGAATTTATGTCTATGTTTAACAAGCATAGAACAAATCAGAACAGATTGAAAATGTATACAACCGTTATGAAAATTAATGTCGGGCAATTGGGAAATATTCCTGATTTTGTCAATAAAAATAAAATAGATGAGGTCGTTGTTTCTCCGTTAAAAAAACTGGTTGATAACGAATTTTTTTATAAGGAAAATATATTTTTTGAAAATGACGGAAGCACGCTTGTAAAATATGACGAAAAAATAAAAAAGGTTAATGCAATAGTTGATAAATTATCAAATGAATTATCAATAACGAAAACAAAATTTGTTTCATATTTGCCAAAAATTTGTGATAATAAACCCGTTAAGGACGGTTTGGTTTGTAAGGAATCTTGTTCTGAAATTGAAAATGTTTTTTGCCAGGCACCGTGGAAACATATTTCAATAATAGAAAACGGATTAGTAGTCCCGAGTTACTCATGCGGGCAATCTCTGGTTTTTGGAGATATTAATTCAGATAACATATTGAAGAAATGGAATTCTGAACAAATGCAGAATATCAGGAAAGATATAGTAAATTCATGTGCGAAAAAATGGTGTGGGGAATGTAAATCAGTCGGTTGCTAAAACACAACGGGAAGAAAAGGATTGATATGTACTATAGCGAGTATTTGAATTTAAAAACTGATTTGGAAAGAGGATATAAAACTTATGAAAATTATGAAAGATCTTTGCAGAAATTAATAAATAAAATAATTGTTGATGTTCAACAAAAAAATATTGAAGGAGACAGTAAAAAAGCAATAGAAATAATCAATAATGTTAAAAATATAAAAGTTCCTTCCGGGATACAAAAACGTTTTGATAATATTTTGTTAAATGAATCTGAAATAGCAGAAAGAAAAATAGTTTTGAAATCTAAAGTCAGACGTCTTTATTGTGCTGTAACGAGTTTTTGTAATATTAAATGCATAATGTGCGATATAGAAAAACATAAATGGGAGTTGCCGGAACGTGCAATTGAAGAAATTATCGGACTTATGCCTTATTTGGAAAATGTGATGTGGCAAGGTGGCGAGGTTTTCTTTTATAAACATTTTGAAAAATTAATGGATTCAGCTAATTTAAATAAAGTAAATCAGGAGATTGTTACAAACGGATTGTTATTAAATGAGAAGAATATAAATAAATTAGTTGACTATAATGTTGATTTAGGGATTTCTATAGATGGTCTTACGAAAGATGTATATGAATATATAAGAGCTGGTGCAAATTTTGATAAATTAATAGAAAATATGGCATTGTTGAGAAAAATTAAATCACAAAACACTAAAAAGAAATCTCACTTGCGTTTAAATGTTTTAGTAATGAAAAAAAATATAGATCAGATAGAATTTTTCCCGGAATTTGCGATAGAATACGGTTTTACAAGATTATGTGTAAATCCATTTGGTCCTGATTTTATTTCTCAGGAAAATATATTTCACTATAACAAAAATGACGAATTTAAATTTAAAATAATAGATATAAAAGAAAAATTATCTGAAAAATGTAAAAAAATGAACATAGAGCTTGTTGACAGTTTGCCAAATTATGAAATAGCAAATGATTTGCCACCGAAACATGAAAATATAACAAAAGAAGACATAAAAAATGAAGTTCAAAATGTTGCAAAAAATTTACTTCTTTGCCATGCTCCGTGGCGAAAACTTTTTATAGATTCTAATGGTACTATAGTGCCGGAATGTTTATGTAACAGAGAACATCCCATAGGGAATATTTCAACAGATAAAATTGATGAAATATGGAACAACAAAAATATGCAGATTTACAGAAAAAAAATAATAGATAATTCACCACAAGAAATTTGTAAAAGTGATTGTGTTGAAGGAAGAATCCCGGAAAAAGTTTTGAAAGATGTAATCAATACAAATTTATTTTGGTGGGAATTTTAACGATAAAGTTGGAGTTTAATTATGTATTATAATGAATATTTAAATTTAAAAAGTGATTTAGCAAGTGGCAATAAAACATTTAAAGATTATGAAAAATCTTTGCATAGTTTGATAAATAGAATAATTATTGATGTTCAACAAAAAAATATTGACGGAGATGTTAAAAAAGTTATTGATATTGTCAATAGTGTCAAAAATATAGAAGTGCCTGCACCGGTAAAGAAACGTTTTGACAATATTTTATTAAATGAATCTGAAATAGCGCAAAGAAAAACAATTTTGAATTCAAAACCGAGAGTCTTGTATTGTGTTGTAACGAGTTTATGCAATATTAAATGCATAATGTGCCAGATAATAAAACAAAAATGGGAGCTTCCTGAAAGAGCTATTTCTGAAATTAATGATCTTATGCCTTATTTGGAAATTGTAAAATGGCAGGGTGGGGAAGTTTTTTTGTATAAGCATTTTGAACAATTAATGGATGCGGCCGGTAAAAATAATGTAAGTCAGGAAATTGTAACAAACGGATTGTTGCTTAATGAAAGAGTTATCAATAAATTGATTAATTATAATGTTGATCTTTATATATCTGTTGACGGACTTACAAAAGATATTTATGAATCAATAAGAGTCGGCGCCGATTTTGATTTATTGATAAATAATCTGCAACTGTTAAAAGAGATTAAATCCGGATTTACCGATCATGTTATGAATCTTGGTTTGAATGTTTTAGTTATGAAAAAAAATATAGATCAAATAGAATTTTATCCCGAATTTGCAAAAAAATACGGATTTAAAAAATTGTGTGTAAACGCTTTTGGTCCTGATTTTATTTCAGATGAGAATATATTTCATTATAATAAAAATAAGGAATTTGAAATTAAAATAATGCAAATAAAAGAAAAACTCTTAAATAAGTGTAAGGATTTAAATATAGAACTTTTCGACTGTTTGCCGACTTTTCAACAACAGGAATCCGTTATTGAAAATTCAAAAAAAGATGAAATTGAAAATGACGAACATCAAAATAAAATTAACAATACCGATATAAATGATATGAAATATAAAATTAGTGAAGATAAAGTTATGTTATGCCATATCCCGTGGCAAAAAATATTTATTGATTCAGACGGAACAATAAATCCTGAATGTTTTTGTGACAGGCACAACCCTGCGGGCAATATAGATAAAGATAAAATTGCCGATATATGGAACGGGAAAATTATGCAGGAATACAGAACTATTATAGCAAACGAATCTTATCATTCAAGATGTTCTAAAAATTGTGTTACCGGCATTACCCATATCAAAGCGCTAAAAAATATAATAAATCCTAATTTATTTTGGTGGTATAAATAGTATGGAAAAATCTAAACTAAAATGTTTATTGGCAGTAGCACCTTTTATGCCTGTAGAATTGCCGTCCATAGGATTACCGTATATATCTTCGGCATTAAAAAAAGAAGGATATACCGTAACAATAGAAGATTTAAATCAGAAAGTAAATAATCTTAATAAAGAACATATGGATTATATGGATAAAGATGAAAATCAGATAAAATTTTATGATGACCATATGGAATATTTTTTACAATGGATAGATGAATACATTATAAAAAGTAAAATAAACGTTGTCGGTTTTACCGTGTGGGCATCAAATTTACAGATAATTAAAAATCTGTCAAAATTAATAAAACAAAAAAACAGAGAAATTATTATTGTATGCGGAGGGCCCGGGCACCATGATTTGCACCAATTATTAGCAAAAGACATGGTTGATATTATTGTCAGAGGAGAAGGAGAAAATACAATATTTGAAATTTTTGATAATCTCGTTAAAAATCAGTCTCTGCATAATATAAAAGGAATAACTTTTTTAAACAACAACATGGAAATTATAGAAAATTCTCCGCGGGAAGAAATCCATGATATTAACAAAATTGACTTTCCGGATTTATCCGATTTAAAATTATTTGATTATGAAGCTAAAGAAATACCTCTGTTATTCAGCAGGGGATGTACCTGGAGATGTAAATTTTGTACGGTTTTTTATAACTGGGATAAATTCAGAACAAGGACCGCAGATAATATTTTTGAAGAAATATTACTGAGGATTAAACAGTATGACAGACAGGAATATAAATTTCAGTTGTATGACTGTGCCTGTAATCAAGATATCAAAATGTTATCAGAGTTATGTGATAAAATAATAGGATTAAATTTACCTGATAATAAAATTAGTTTTGTTGCAAATGCAAAAATAATGCCGGATATGGACTATAAATTACTTGAGAAAATGAAGAAAGCAGGGTTTAGACATTTAAGATTTGGTATAGAAAGCGGTTCTGACAACGTTTTAAAGTTAATGTCAAAACCGTTTAAGTCCGCAGATGCGGAAAAATTATTGAAAAATGCTTCGGATTTGGGGATAGACACGGTAATTACCATGATTGTCGGATTTCCGGGTGAAACTGAGAGTGATTGGGATGATACTGTTGATTTTCTTGAAAGAATTTCACCTTATGTGCTGGATATTTTTATGAATTTATGCTCAATTACCCGTGATGTTGCGATATTGCGTTTTAAAGATATTGTTGATTTAAATTATGATGAAGCGCACCATTGGAATTCTAAAGATATGAAAAATACGTATGAAATCAGAAAATTAAGATTAAAAATATTGGATGAGAGATTAACAAACTCTTCAATTAAAATTATTGAACCGATGAGGCATTATTCAAATAAATAATTTATGATTTTTTTGCTAATAATATATTTTAATTTACTGCGTACATGTCAGTACTAAATCAGTTTGGAACTCAAAATATTTCAACAATGCCTTTAAGAAACAATGTGTTTATTTATCACGTCCATTTTGATATAATCACTCTTACCGAAAATGATAAAAATATTACATAAGTATATCGTTAAAGAATTTTTAAGTTCCTTTATGTTTGGGCTTATTGTTTTTTCTATAACAATATTATTAGAACAGGTAATTATGTTAATGAATTTGTTTCTGTCCAAAGGCGTTTCTTTTTGGATAGTGGCGAAGTTATTTTTGCTTGTTATACCGAATATTTTATCATTAACAGTTCCTATGGCAATATTGTTCGGTGTTTTGCTGTGTTATGGCAGATTTTCGGAAGACAATGAAATTACAATTATGAGGTCGACAGGTATAGATTATAAATTTTTATCTGCACCGATTATGGTTTTTGTCATAATTATGAGTCTGGCTCTCGTTTATTTTAACCACTCATTTTCACCATCAACTTTCAAGTATTTTAGAACATTGTATAAACAGATTGCTGTTGAAACACCTCTGGCAAAATTTAATGAAAAAACCATTACTGAGGTTGGAGAATATAAAATATATGCACATAAAGTGAACTCAAAGAACAACGTATTAAGCGGTGTTAATATTTATAAATATGAAAAGGATGATAAAACCCAGGATATAATACCTTGGAGAATAGCATCTTCTTCGGCAACAGTTAAAGTAGATAAAGGAATTGTAATATTTAAATTATTTAACGGTTATTGGCAAAGAACCGATCCTAAACAACCGGAAAATATGTTGCATATATATTTTGCTTCTTACCAGTTCGAAATATCTGTTGCAAGTAATATAAATTTAGGGGATATGACATTAAAAGAAATGAAGTCGTCAAAAATCCGAAAAAAAATAAAAACATTAAGCAAAGATGATATGCAGATTTACAGATACAAAAATGAATATTGGTTAAGGTGGATGTTGTCAATTGCACCCATATTTATCACACTGGTTGCTATCCCCATAGGAATAATGTCCGGTAAGGGTGGAAAGGCTGTCGGTTTTGGAATGAGCCTTGGAATACTGTTCATATTTTATATGCTTTTAATAGTATCTTTAAATATTGGAGAAAAGGGTTATGTGCCATCGGCATTGATATTATGGTTGCCAAATCTTGTAACTTGTGTTGCAGGAATATTATTATTTAAGAAGATGAGTAAAAAATGAAAATATATTTATATATATCAAAACAATTTTTAAAACCTCTGTTTTTTACAACTTTTGCGTTCGGTTTTATAGTACTGATTTCAGAATTATTCAGAGAAATGAATTTTTACATGGAAAAAAAGACCCCATTTTTAATTATTCTTGAATATTTATTTCTAAACTTTCCATGGTGGTCTATAGATGTTTTTGCATTATCAGTTTTACTTGCTTTATTGTTTTCTTTGGGGGATTTGGCAAAAAGGAATGAAATAACAATTTTAAAAGCATCGGGTATTAATGTTTGGAATATCATTTTTCTTTTTCTGTTTTTAGGGTTTTCTCTGGGAATAATAGATTTTGCAGCAAGAGAATTTATAATACCGAAAACGGTCACGGAAGCTTCATATGTAAGAAATGTGAAAATAGAAAAAAATCAGGATGATGAAAATTTAACAGGTGAATATAAAAACATCATAGTTGCGCTTAAAGATAACACAAGAATGTCTATAGGCTATCTTAACGTACAAGAAGGATATATGAGAAATATTATAATAGACGAGTATTATAATAATTTTTATCTTAAAAAGAATATAGTAGTCGGAGAGGCTCTTTATAACAATCACGGTTGGTTATTAAAAAACGGAGTTGAACGTAAATTTGATAATTCAAACAAGTGGGAAGAAAAATATTTTCAAAATAAAATTTATCCAATTTCCGTTAAACCAAATGATTTTGTTGTAAAGGATATAAGATACGAGCAAATGAATTTGAAGGATTTCAAAGAATATATTCAAAAAAACCAGATGTTAGGTAAAAACACACTAAAAGACCAGATAAAATATAATATGCGTTTTGCGGGGGTATTCTGCCACATCATTGTTATGATGATAGGTATTCCTTTTGCACTTGGACTTGGAAAAAGATTTGGTAAAATAATAAGTTTTACAGTTGCACTTATGTTGTCATTTATATACTGGACCCTTCAGGGGTTTGCATTAACTCTCGGGGAAAATCAGGTTTTAAGCATAACTCTTGCAGCTTGGTTGCCAAATATAATATTTTGCGTAATCGGGATATATCTGTTATCAAGGATAAAAACATAGTATAATATCTGTCAGGAAAATAAAAATGAATAGAAAATCGGCGATAGGAATTTTTGATTCGGGGTTGGGCGGACTTACGGTAATGTCTGCCGTGACAAAGTTGATGCCAAAAGAAAATATAATATATTTCGGCGATACCGCACATGTTCCGTACGGTTCAAAATCAAAGAAAGTTGTTACGGATTTTTCTTTAGGGATATCAAAATTTTTAGTAAAACATAATGTTAAAATTATAGTTGTTGCTTGTAATACTGCCTCGGCATTCAGTCTGGATATATTAAAAAATAATATAAAAGTTCCTGTCATAGGGGTTATCAGAGCCGGTTCAGTTATGGCGGTTAAAAAAACAAAAAATAAGAAAATCGGGATTATAGGCACGGAAGGAACAATTAAAAGCAAAGCCTATATAAAAGAAATTAAAAAATATGACAAATCAATTCAAACTTTTTCACAGGCTTGTCCGTTGTTTGTTCCGCTTGTCGAAGAAGGCTGGTTTGATAAAAAAATTACAAAAGATATAATAAAAGAGTATTTGGTAAATACCGTAAATAAAAAAATTGATACAATTATACTCGGCTGTACTCATTATCCGCTGTTGAAAAAGTCAATACGGCAGGTAATAGGCGAACACATAAACATAGTGGATTCAGCAGTTGCAGTAGCTTATGAGGTAAAAAAACTTTTGCATGAACAAAATATTGAAAACAACTCAGGAAAAGGCAAATATATTTTTTATGTCAGTGATTGTCCTGAAAAGTTCAAAAAATTAGGAAGTAATTTTTTTCCCCAAAAAATTAAAAATGTAAAAAAAGTGGAGATAGATAAATAATGAAATATAAACTTTCGGTATTTGATAATTTTTCTTCGGCTCATTTTCTAAGAGACTATAAGGGTAAGTGTGAAAATTTACACGGACATAACTGGAAAGTCAGAGTTTGTTTAACAGGGACTAAGCTGGATTCAAGCGGGATGCTTATTGATTTTACGGATATAAAAAAACATTTGGCTCTTATTATGACGGGATTAGATCACAAATGTTTGAATGAAACACCGCCGTTTGATAAAACAAATCCGACAGCAGAAAATATTGCAACTTATATATTTAAACAAATAAAAAAATTGGAGACAGATGATATAAAAGTTCACGAAGTGGAAGTATGGGAAAGTGAAACTTCATCTGCAATTGTATGCGAATGAAAAATAAAGCCGTAATTTTATTATCAGGCGGACTTGATTCTACTACAGTTTTATATTATGCGCTGTCAAGAAAATATGAATGTCATTGTTTAATTTTTGACTATGGACAAAAACATAAAAAAGAAATAAAAACCGCAATGAAAATAGCAAAAATGCTGAAATTAAATTACAGTGTTATAAAAATATCAATGCCGTGGTGTAAAAGTTCTCTTGTTGATGAATCGCTTGAAATTCCAAACCATAAGACTATAAAAAAAGGATATGTCCCGACAACATATGTCCCCGGCAGAAATACAATATTCCTATCGTATGCAATATCATATGCGGAAACAATAAAGGCAAATGCATTATTTTTAGGTGTAAATGCGGTTGATTTTTCTTCTTATCCGGATTGTACTCCTAAATATTTACAGGCTATGAGAAATGTTTTGAAAGCATTGGAAAATAATATAGAAATTTTTGCCCCGATAGAAAAAATGTCAAAGACACAGATAATAAAATTGGGTTTAAAATTAAAAGTTCCGTATCAATACACTTGGACGTGTTATAACGGGACAAAAAGACCGTGCGGAACATGTGATTCCTGTAAATTAAGAGCAAAAGGTTTTAAAGAGGTTGGAATAGATGATCCTGCAATCAAAAAAAGCTCCGGTAAGTGAAATATTTTTTTCATATCAAGGTGAAGGTGTGTATGCAGGTTTACCGCAAATATTTGTCAGATTTGTCGGTTGTAATTTGCAGTGCAATTACTGTGATACAGAATACGCCAAACAAAGTGATGCCGAAACAAAATACCATACTCAGTCAGAAATTTATAGAATAATCCTTAAAATTTATAAAAAACATAAAAAAAGTTTTTTTGAAAAAATTCCTTCAGTATCTTTTACCGGGGGAGAACCGCTAATTCATGCAGATTTTTTAATGATTTTGTTGAAGCAGTTGAAAAAAGATAAATTCAATATTTATCTTGAAACAAACGGTTCTTTGCCGGAACAACTAAATAAAATATCTCAGTACTGTGATGTAGTTTCAATGGATATAAAATTAAAGTCGGCATGTAAAAAAGATTTATTAAATACACACAAGAAGTTTTTAAAAATCGCAAAAGATAAGACTTTTGTAAAAATAGTTGTTTCAAAAGATACTAAAAGACATGAATTTATAAGCGCGGTGGATTTAGTTTCAAGTATATCGAAAAATATAAAAGTAGTTATACAGCCGGATACGAACGGTAAAAATTTCTTGATGAATATTTTTGAATTTTATAATCTTGCAACAAAAAAAATTAAAGATGTCAGGATTTTACCACAGATGCATAAAATATGGAAGGTAAGATAAATGTCTTTATTTAAAAAAGAACTTTCGTATTTTGCCGATAAAATTATAAATCTTCTTAAACAGAATGATTTGTTTGCAACTTTTGATGATACATCATTCAAAGACTACCTTGTTCAAGTATCAATAAAAAACAAACTTGTAAATTTAGGCAAAATAAATATTTATTATAAACCGTCAAAAAAATCATATTCTCTTGTTAATTCCAATATAAAAAATGAAGATGTTGTTAGAATAATAAACAAATGTTGGGATATGGCAAACGGATTTGAAACACATGCCGAAGATTCAGGAATATATGAAGCATTTGTTGACGGTTCATATATCAACGGAAAAACCGGTTGCGGGGCAGTTATATTTTTAGGTAATAAAAAGATAAAAGAAATATCAAAAAATATTGAAGATACAAGTACCAGACAATTCGGCGGCGAATTATGTGCAGTTATAGAAGTTATAAATTGGTGTAAAAAAAATGATATCAAAAAATTAAGAATAAATTATGATTATCTCGGGATAGAATATTTTGCAAACGGAAAATGGAAAGCAAAAAATAAATTAGCGCAAGAATATACCGAAATTGTTTCTTCATCGGATATTGATATTTTTTGGAGAAAAATTAAAAGTCATACCGGTAACACAAAGAACGATATTGCGGATAAATTAGCCAAAGCAGGGGCAATGTCATGAAAAAATATTTCTGAAGAAAATCAAAAAATCATTGAATTTTATATATAAAAAATGTAAAATTTTATTCATAAATTAGTATTGAGTATGAGGAGATATAATGATTAAGGGATTAATAGGTGCGATATTTGGCTCACAAAACGAAAGAGATATAAAAAAAATCAGACCGATAGTAGATAAAATAAATGCCTTTGAACCGGCAATAGAAAAACTTACCGATGAAGAATTAAAATCAAAAACACAAGAGTTTAAAGAAAGATTACAAAATGGACAAACTTTAAATGATATTTTGCCTGAAGCATTTGCATGTGTGAGGGAAGCTTCAAAGAGGACAATCGGATTAAGACATTTTGATGTTCAAATGATGGGCGGTTATATTCTTCACAGCGGAAAAATTGCCGAAATGAGAACAGGGGAAGGAAAAACCTTGGTTGCTACACTTGCAGTTTATTTAAATGCATTGGAAGGTAAAGGTGTACATGTAGTTACGGTTAATGATTATCTTGCAAAAAGAGATAAGGAATGGATGGAACCTATATACAATGCTCTCGGAATGACGGTCGGTAATGTTTGTCACGATGTTACTAATGAAGAAAGAAAACAGGGTTATTTATGCGATATTACCTATGTTACAAATAATGAATTAGGTTTTGATTATCTCAGAGATAATATGGTTGTATCAAAAGAACAAAGAGTTTTAAGACCATTACATTATGCAATTATAGATGAAGTCGACTCTATTTTAATTGATGAAGCAAGAACACCTCTTATAATCTCCGGAGCAGGAGAAAAGTCCACAGATAAATATTATGTTGCTAATAGAATAGTTCCGATGTTAAACGGGAGATATATTACAGAAGCTGAAGAAGTGAAAGCAAAATATGACGGTGTTGATTTATCAAAGGGTTATGATTATCTGGTTGATGAAAAAAATCATACCGTAGTTTTAACAGAGCAGGGTGTTCAAAAAGCTGAAAGAGTTTTAGGATTAAAGAATCTTTATGATGATATGCAATCGGAATGGGTACATCATTTAACGCAGGCAGTAAGAGCACACAATCTTTACAAAAGAGATGTTCAATATGTTGTAAAAGACGGTGAAGTTCTTATTGTAGATGAATTTACGGGAAGACTTATGCCCGGCAGAAGATGGTCTGACGGACTTCATCAGGCAGTTGAAGCAAAAGAAAATTTGCAAATAGCAGAAGAAAATCAAACGCTTGCTACGATAACATTTCAAAACTTCTTTAGAATGTATAAAAAAATTGCAGGTATGACCGGTACCGCTTTGACGGAAGCCGGTGAATTCTGGGAAATTTATAAACTTGAAGTTGTTGAAGTTCCGACAAATAACCCGATGGTCAGAAATGATTATACTGATGTTATATATAGAACAGAAAAAGAAAAATATAATGCGATAGTTGAAGATATTGAAAAATGCTGGAAAGCAGGACAACCTGTTTTGGTCGGGACAAGGTCAATTGAAAAATCGGAAAAATTAGCAGAAGTTTTAAGAAAAAAAGGTGTTCCCCATAATGTTTTAAATGCAAAATTTCATGAACTTGAAGCGCAAATAATTGCCCAAGCCGGTGCAAAAAGTGCAGTAACAATTGCAACAAATATGGCAGGCAGAGGAACAGATATTGTACTTGGTGCAGGTATTGAAGGACAAAATGAAGAAGTTATAAATGCAGGCGGTTTGTACATAATAGGTACGGAAAGACACGAATCAAGAAGAATAGACAATCAGTTAAGAGGACGATCAGGAAGACAAGGTGATCCCGGCGCATCACGTTTTTATCTTTCAATGCAGGATGAACTCATGAGACTTTTTGGCTCTGACAGAATGTCTTCTCTGATGCAAAAACTCGGACTAAAAGAAGGAGAAGATATACAACATCCATGGATATCAAAAGCAGTTGAAAATGCTCAGAAAAAAGTTGAAGGTATGAATTTTGATATCAGAAAACAACTTATTGATTTTGACAATGTAATGAATAAACAGAGAGAAGCTATATATAGTTTAAGAAATGAAATTTTAGAAGGTGAAGATGTTTCGGCTACAATACAGGACATGTTGCTTGAATCTGTTGAAGAAAAAGTAGATATGTGGGCTTCTGACAAAACCTATCCCGAACAGTGGGAATGGTCAAATTTTAAGGCATGGATGGAGAGATCGTTCTCAATAAATTTTGAAATGCCTAATACAGATGACTTGAATCACCTAAACAAAGAAGTTTTAAAAGAAATTTTGACGGAAAAAATAAAAGAAGCTTATGAAAAAAGAAAAGAATTACTTACGCCTGAAATACTGGGACATATAGAAAGAATGGTTCTTTTACAGATGATTGACACTGCTTGGAAAGAAAATTTGTATGAATTAGACCAACTCAAAAAAGGTATAGGATTCAGAGCTTATGCTCAAAAAGATCCAAAAATAGAGTATCAGAAAGAATCATTTATTTTGTTTGACGGTATGATGAAGAGAATTAGAGAAGCCACAATAGAGTATGTATTTAAGGTTCAGGTTAACATTGCCCCTAAACCTGTTTTTAACCAACAAAAAATGGTAGAGGGAAAACCCGCCGACGGAGTTGAGAAAGAAAATAATAATAAAAGTAAAATCAATGCTAAAGATATAAAAAAAATCGGAAGAAATGATCCCTGTCCATGTGGCAGTGGTAAAAAATATAAGAAATGTTGTGGAGTAAATGTTTAGAAAATTATTGTAAAAATTAAGAAAAAAATAAACGGTAAATAGGTGGGCTGTGAGACAATTTAGGTTAAAATACTTTTTGTTGTCTATACTAACAGGTGTCCTTATAGCGTTATCATTTCCAAAAATAAATGCTTTTTATAGATCTGAAGAGCGTCGTGTAGGG
>JAQTSO010000152.1 GCA_028711215.1 Endomicrobiaceae bacterium
GAATGTTAAAAATATGTCTGATGCATTGCCGAAAGAATTTGAAGGGTATTATGACGGTGAAAAATATAAAAAATCACAAAATTACTTAAAAGATAAAACAAAATTTTCGTTTATAAGCTCATCTTTTGTTTTGGTTGCCGGATTAGTTTTCATATTAGCAGGTGGTTTTAATTTCGTTGATATATTTGCAAGATCATTCGGATATAGTGAAATTGTTTCAGGATTGATATTTATATCTGTTTTAATGTTGGCACTTAACATTATTAAAATACCGTTTTCTGCATATAATACATTTGTTATAGAAGAAAAATACGGATTTAATAAAACAACAATAAAAACTTTTATATCAGATATTGTTAAAAATAATTTATTATTGCTTTTAATTGGACTTCCGATATTTGCGGTCATAGTTTGGTTTTTTATGGAGTTTGATAATATGGCATGGATTTATGCAGGTATAACGGTAATCTTATTTGAACTTTTGTTAACGTTTGTGGCACCGGTATTGATAATGCCGTTATTTAATAAATATATTCCTTTGGAAGACGGGGAATTAAAAACAGAACTTGAAAATTATGCAACCCGTGAAAATTTTAAAATGAAAGGTTTGTTTAAAATGGATGGCTCAAAAAGATCAACAAAAAGCAATGCTTTTTTTACCGGATTTGGAAAGTTTAGAAGAATCGTTTTGTTTGATACACTAATCGCAAAACATACAACTCAAGAACTGGTTTCTGTTTTAGCACATGAAATGGGACATTATAAAAAAGGACATATTAGAAAGTTTATGATAATGTCACTTGTGAATATAATGTTAATGTTTTTTATATTGTCATTTTTTATATCCAATGTAAGTTTATTTCAAGCATTTTCGATGGAATATGTTTCTGTTTACGGGTCATTAGTTTTCTTTGGATTTTTATACACACCGATATCAATGATTTTATCTATAATTCAAAATATTATATCAAGAAAATATGAATATGAAGCTGACAGATATGCTGTAGTAACATATAAAAAACCTGAAGCGATGATAGATGCGTTGAAAAAACTTTCAGTTGATAATCTTTCAAATTTGACACCGCATAAATTTAAAGTATTTTTAGAATATTCTCATCCTCCGGTACTGGAAAGAATAAAAACAATAAAAAGTATTGAATTGGAATAAAATGTTCTTTTATAGACGCACTTCAGGCGAGAAAAATATTACAAAAAAATATTTCAGTCATAACTGCGGTATTGAACAACAATAATATAAAAAAATTAAGTATAATAAAGAGAGAATATAAACAATAAGGGAATTTGGGAGATAAAATGGATAAATTACTAAAAGATTTATTAATGGCACCGGGAATATCGGGATATGAAGAAGAAGTTGCACAGCTTATAAAAACAGAATTGGAAAAGAGTTGTGATAGTGTTAAGATTGATAATTTTGGCAATGTTATTTCAAAAAAGGGTAATGGTAAAAAAAAGATTATGATTGCTACCCATATGGATGAAATAGGGCTTGCAGTTAAATATGTCAATGAACAAGGATTTATATATTTTATAAAAGTCGGTGGTATTTCAGACGGAGTTTTGCCGGGACAAAGAGTTATTATTAAATCACAAAAAGGTGATGTTTATGGTATTATCGGCACAAAACCGCCACACTTACAGACTCAGGAAGAAAAAAACAAAATTGTTACACATGATAATATGTTTATAGATATAGGGTGTGCTAACAGAGATGAGGTGTTGGCTAAAATTGATATCGGGGATCAAATTATTTTTGAACCAAATGCAGGTATATTAAACGGTGATATTTATTATGGCAAAGCTGTTGATAATAGAGCCGGTTGTTATGCTATGATAAAAATTATGGAAAAAATTGTAGTTAATGCAGAAGTATATGGTGTTGCAACTGCTCAGGAAGAAGTTGGATTAAAAGGTGCTAAAACATCATCTTTTGCAGTAAATCCTGATTTTGCGTTAATTATTGATACAACAACAGCAGGAGATGTTCCGGGTATAGAAGCTAAGGTTTCATCGCTAAAAATAGGGTCAGGTATTTCGATTACATTAATTGAAGCAAGCGGAAGGGGAACAATCGTAAGTAATAAAATAAGAAAAATGATGCTTGAAACTGCAAGAGAAAATAACATAAAACATCAGATTGATGTTATTGACGGTGGAATGACAGACGGTGCAAATATTTATATGAACAGAGAAGGAATATTGACCGCAATTTTAAGTGTTCCGACCAGATATTTGCATGCTTCAAGTTCGGTTTTTGATATTAAGGATTTGCAAGCAGCGATTGAACTATCAATTAAAGCAATAGAAAAATTTCTGAAGTTATAACGGATTTAATATTTGGCTTACAATTTTGAAACACAAGAGCTTATGTACACCGTAAAGGAACGTACACCTCACTCTTGTGTTTCTTCATTTCAGCTCAAATCTTAAATCCTCTAATTGCTGCATTAGAGCATGTCTATGAATTTCTGGGCGGATTTGCAAAGCAAAACGAACTTTAATATTTTTTACTGTAAAAATTTAAGGTCCATAAATTTATGAATTTTTTTTTGTAGTTTCGCCTAAAGTGCGTCTATGAGCGAAGTATATTTCTACGTAAAAAACTATAAATCAAAAGTTTTTTAATCGCTGATTGTTTGAAATCATTTCCGTTTCATTATGTTTTAAGAAAATGATAAGTTCAGCGATGGCGCTGAAAAATACGAGCGAATGCACTTAGCGATGGCATTTTTTGAGAACAATCTAATAAATATAAAACATTTATGCTACTAAAATTTTTGAAAATAAATTTATATATTTTGTGCAGGAGAGTAGTTTTCACTACTTTACAAGCAAAATATGCAAATTTAT
>JAQTSO010000046.1 GCA_028711215.1 Endomicrobiaceae bacterium
TTTGTTCTTTAAATTACAGTATAATAATTGAAAAATTTCTGGTGGCTATACCGTTGGTGTCACACCCGATCCCATTCCGAACTCGGAAGCTAAGCCCTTCAGGGCCGATGGTACTTGCACCGCAGGGTGCCGGGAGAGTAGGTCGCTGCCAGATTCAATATAGACTGCAAGTGTTATTAATTTAGCACTTGCAGTCATAAGTTTTTCTGTCAAAGACAGCAAGGACCGAAAGGTTTAATACGAAAGTACTTGCCGAGACTGAGGATAATTATAAAGTTTGTAGTTTATAAACTTCTCATCTCGTGAGAAGTTTTTTTTATTTTATAGAGGTATTTATGAAAAAGATTTTTAGTTTTTTATTGTTGATTTCAATAGCTTTTATGGTTGGATGTGCTACATTGCAATGTCAATCGGAGCAAAATGGCATAGATAATGACAAAGAAAAACAATATGTAGAAGATGAGTCAATAAAATAATAAAATTTTAAAGTGAGTATTTAAAAATATTTAGTTTTAAATTTTAAAAATCAAAGAATAAAAAACAGTTTATAAAATATAAATATAAGTTGAGGGGAAAGAGATGCCTAATTTAAAAAATCAAAATGAAGTTAAGAATTTGATTGCCAAGTTTAAAGCAATGAAAGGTATGATAATGACTCAGTATCAGGGGCTTTCAGTTAGCCAGATTTCTGAATTAAGAACAGATCTTAGAAAATGCGGCTGTGAATATGTTATCGTAAAAAATACACTTGGAAAAATTGCCTTAAAAGAAGTAGGACTTGAAATTGCCAGTGAATATTTTGAAGGTCCTATAGCTCTTGTTATGGAAGAAAGCAATGATCCGGTTTCTCCGGCAAAAATTGTTGCAGAATTTGCAAAGAAAAACGAAAAGTTTGTTATAAAAGCCGGATATGTAGACGGTAAAATTTTATTGGCAAATGAAATGAAGGCATTAGCTGCACTTCCTACAAAAGAAGTTCTTATTGCTAAAATGCTTGGCAGTATGCAGGCTCCGATTTCAGGACTTGTAAATGTAATGCAAGGTTCTATCAGGAATTTGGTTTATGTAATAAATGCAGTTAAAGAAAAACAAACAGCGTAAAGACGGAAGCTTGGAAGTTTGGAAGATGAGAAGCTGAGCAAAGACGAAACAAAATACAAAAAGCAGTTGAATATAAAATAAAGTTAAAAAATAAAAGTGGGGGATTAGTAAAATGGCTATGACAAAAGATCAATTAATTGAAGCGATTTCATCAATGACAGTGTTGGAAATGGCAGAATTAGTAAAGGCTTTGGAAGAAAAGTTCGGCGTTTCAGCAGCAGCTCCTGTAGCAGTAGCAGCAGTTGGAGCAGCAGCTCCTGCAGCAGAAGAAAAGACTGAATTTACAGTTGTTTTGGAAAATGCAGGTGCCAGTAAGATCGGAGTTATAAAAGTTGTCAGAGAATTGACAGGTTTGGGACTCAAAGAAGCTAAGGATTTAGTTGACGGCGCACCAAAAAATGTTAAAGAAAACGTACCAAAAGCAGAAGCAGAAGATATGAAGAAGAAACTTGTTGAAGCAGGCGCAACAGCAAATTTAAAATAGTTTAATTTTTTTGAAAAAAAGTTGAAGTGTTTATATAACGAAATTGAAAATGGATTAAGATCTAAACCAGAACAATCAACGGTGGCAAGTAAATTTATAAAAATAATTGTAAAATGAAGCAGAAAACATTTGACAAGAGATGAACATTAGGTGTATAATATACACTTAATTTTGTCTTTTTTGTCTAAAAAATTTATATAAACGGATTAACTTATGAAAAGAGTAAATTTTGGAAGAATAAGTTCACCGATTGATCCACCTTTACTGCTTGGTATGCAGAAAGATTCATTCGCAGATTTTTTGCAGATGGACATAGATCCTGAGAAGAGAAAACTTCAGGGACTTGAAGGTGCTTTTAGAGATGTATTTCCTCTGACAAATTCAGACGGAAGTTTAGTTATGGATTTTATTTCGTACACTTTTGGTGAACCAAAATATTCTGTAGAAGAATCTATTGCAAGAGATGCAACCTATTCGGCTCCGTTAAAAATTCAATTGAGACTTTCGCACAAAAAAGAAGACGGAAAACTTAAAGAACTTTCCGAACAGGAAGTTTATTTCGGTGATATTCCTCTTATGACAGGAACTGCAACATTTGTTATAAACGGTGCGGAAAGAGTCGTCGTCAGCCAGATACACCGTTCTCCCGGAGTTATATTTGAAGAAGACGAAGAAAAAAAGGTAACAATTTTCGGTAAACCTTTATACTACGGAAGAATCATACCTTACAGAGGAGCCTGGGTTGAATTTGAATTTGACCAAAATGGTATTCTCTATGTCAGAATTGACAGAAAAAGAAAAATATTAGCAACAACGCTTTTGAGAGCAATAGGCTTTGAAAGCGATGTTGAAATTTTAAATTTGTTTAGAGATACAAAACAAGTTTCACTGGAATCGGCTCCGTCAACACTTGCCAACGAATGTCTTGCAGATGACATTTTTGATAAGGCTACCGGCGAAGTTCTTTTTGATGCAGGTAAAGAATTGACAGAAACTGTTATTGAAAAAATGAAAGCAAAAGGAATTTTAACCGTAACAGTATTTAAAGATACGACAATTCTTTTAACTCTTAAAAAAGATACAATCAAAACACAAAAAGAAGCAGTAAACCATATTTATAAAGTCTTAAAAACACAAGAATTTATAGTTCAGGAAAGAGCACAGGGTTTCCTTGATGAATTATTGTTTAAATCTGTAAGAAGATATGATTTTACAACAATCGGAAGATGGAAAATATTAAAAAAACTCGGGCCTATTTACCAATACTACAAAGATAATTTCAACTTGACGATTCCGGCCGACAATAAAAGAACCGTCGCAAGAGAAGATATCGTTACAACGATAAAATATCTTTTGATGATTTATAACGGTGATGCGAATTTTGAACATGCAGGTAAGAAAATAAAACTCGGACTTGACGATATAGACCATTTGGGCAACAGAAGAGTAAGATCTGTCGGCGAACTTTTAGAAAACCAAGTTAGAATCGGTTTAGTTCAGATGGCAAGACTTGTTAAAGAGTATATGAACAATCAGGATAAAGCGACAGTTACTCCGAGATCTTTGATTAATATTACTCCTTTTGTAGCACAAATCAGAAAGTTTTTCGGAACATCACAACTTTCACAATTTATGGACCAGATTAATCCTCTTGCAGAACTTACACATAAGAGAAGATTATCGGCTCTCGGACCCGGCGGTTTGAACAGAAAAAGAGCGGGATTTGAAGTCAGAGACGTACATTATACCCATTACGGAAGAGTATGTCCTATTGAAACTCCTGAAGGACCGAACATCGGTCTTATAACTTCGTTATCTGCTTATGCAAGAGTTAATCAGTATGGTTTAATTGAAACACCGTTTAAAAAAGTTGAAAACAGCAAAGTTACAAATAAAATTGAATATATGACAGCCGATACGGAAGATGATTTATTTGTTGCGCAGGCAAATACTCCTATTGACGAAAAAGGAAAATTTACAACAGATTCGGTACAGGGAAGATTCTATAACGATTTCTTGTTTAAAACTCCTGATAAAGTTGATTATATGGATATTTCGCCAATGCAGGTTGTGTCTGTTTCTGCAGGTCTTATTCCATTTTTGGAACATGACGATGCAAACAGAGCCCTTATGGGTTGTAACATGCAAAGACAGGCAGTACCTTTGTTAGTTACAGAAAGACCATTTGTTTGTACAGGTGTTGAAGATAAAGTTGCAAAAGATTCAGGAGTAGTAGTAATTTCACAAATGGACGGCGAAGTTGTTTCTGTTTCTGCAGATGAAATCGTTGTTTGGAACAGCAAAGACGGAATAAAACAACATAAATTAAGTAAATATTTGAGATCTAACCAAGATACATGTATTAATCATATTCCGATTGTTAAAGTCGGAGATAATGTTAAGAAAGGTGAAATTATAGCTGATGGACAGGGAACAAAAGAAGGGCAATTAGCATTAGGGCAAAACCTGTTAATAGCTTTTATGCCATGGGACGGTTATAATTTTGAAGATGCTATTTTGTTATCTGAAAAATTAGTTCAGGATGATAGATTTACATCCGTTCATGTAAGAGAATTTGAAACTGAAGCAAGAGAAACGACAAAGGGAAGACCTGAAGAAATAACAAAGGATATCCCGAATGTCGGAGCAGAAGATTTGCTCAACCTTGATGAGGACGGAATTATCAGAGTCGGTGCAAACGTACAGAGAGGAGATATTTTAGTCGGTAAAACAGCCCCTAAAGGTGAACAGCAGTCAACACCGGAAGAAAGACTTTTAAGAGTTTTATTCGGTAAGAAAGCTGAAGATGTACAAGATGTTTCTCTAAGAGTTTCGCCCGGTACAGCCGGAAAAATTTTAGCAGTCAGGTCGTTTGTCAGAAGAGAAAAACTTTCAGAAAAAGAAGTTAAGAAAAAACAAGATGAGATGACTTCTTTATATAAATCTGCAAAATCAAAATTAGAAAAAGAAAAGAAAGAAGTTTTAAATCAGGTTTCGAAATCAGAAGCTAAGAGAATTGAATCTTTATATGAAGCAAAAGAAGAAATTTTAAAACAAAATTATGAAAAAGAAAAAGAAAGATTTAAAAAAGGTGATGAATTACCTGTTTCTGTAAATAAAATTGTTAAGGTTTATATAGCATCAAAATTAAAAATTCAAGTTGGTGATAAATTGGCAGGAAGACATGGTAACAAAGGTATCGTTTCAAGGATACTTCCGGTTGAAGATATGCCGAGACTTCCTGACGGTACACCGGTAGATTGTGTGCTTTCACCTCTTGCAATACCATCTCGTATGAACGTAGGTCAGCTTTTGGAAGCTATGCTGGGATGGGCAGGAAAAGTATTAAATACACAAATGATAACACCTGTATTTGACGGTGCAAGCGAAGAGCAAGTAAAAGAACAGGTCAGAAAAGCTCAAAATTTGCTTATGGATACAAAAGAAAAAGAATTTAAACAGAGAGGTTTGAAAGGAGAAGAACTTAACAAAGCTCTTGAAGACTATAAGTTATGCTATTTGCCTACAGAAGATTGTAAAGTAACATTATTTGACGGCAGAACCGGTGAAGCATTTATGGAAAAAGTTACAATCGGTGTCATGTATATGTTAAAACTTAATCATTTGGTTGAAGACAAAATGCATGCAAGATCTACCGGACCATATTCTTTAATTACAAGACAGCCACTTGGCGGAAAAGCTCAGTTTGGCGGACAAAGATTTGGAGAAATGGAAGTTTGGGCAGTTCAAGCTTACGGAGCAGCACATGTTTTACAGGAATTTTTAACCGTAAAGTCCGATGATGTTGACGGCAGAGTAAAAATGTATGATGCTATCATTAAAGGTGAACCTATTTCAGAACCCGGAATTCCGGAATCATTTAAAGTTTTAGTAAATGAGCTTAGAGCATTAGGTTTAAATGTAAATTTGTTAAGTAATAAAGAGAAGAAAGAAGAAATTATAGAAGAAAAAAAATAATAATCTCAGATTTAATATATTTGGGATATAATGGAAGGGCAATATAAATGAGTATAAATAAAAAAATTTCAAAAAGAAAAACACAAAATCTAAACTTTTTAGATTTTGATGCTGTAAAGTTAACGGTTGCAAGTCCCGATGATATTAAGTCATGGTCTTACGGCGAAGTGAAAAAACCTGAAACTATTAATTACAGAACCTTCAAGCCTGAGAGGGACGGTTTGTTCTGCGATTGTATATTCGGACCTACAAAAGACTGGGAATGCCACTGCGGGAAATATAAATATATAAAGCATAAAGGGACAGTTTGTGACAGATGCGGAGTTGAAGTTGCCGAATCTAAAGTAAGAAGAGAAAGATTCGGACATATTAACTTGGCAGTTCCTGTGGCACATCCTTGGTTTTTGAAAAAACCGCCGTCAAGAATCGGTATTTTGCTTAATATGAAGATATCTGATCTTGAAAAGGTTATTTATTATACAAAGTATGTTGTCACCAACCAATTAAGAGATACATCTGATACGATATCTTTTTTGCATAAAGGAACATTGTTAAAAGAGGAAGAATTTAATTTATTTAATTATGGTATGAACAGTACTGTGGTAAGAGAAGAATTGAAAAGTGTTCTTGACGGTATTGTTGCTGAGGAACTTGAAATCAGCGATGATAAAGAATTAAAAAAACATCTGGAAAAAGAAGCCAAAACGATGGCTGATTTTAGCGGAGAAAAAAAATCAGAAGTTGCTAACAAGATATTTAACAGTATAAAGAGCGGTTCAAAATATTACAAATGTCATTTTAAACCGCACAGTATCTATTTTTATGATGTGGACGGTTCGCAAAAATCAGAAGTAAAAAAGATTTTGGCGTCTGCATTTGAAAAATCAGAAACCGTTTTAATATCTGAACCTGATAGAAAAATCAAAGTGGAATTTTTTGATTTGGAAAAAGAGAAACTTTTTACAGAACTGAGAAAAAATCCGGAAGGATTGAAACAATTTGAAGGCAAACTGAAAGTTGAAATGTTCAGAATGGATATGCCTATTTTGAAAACGTTTTCAAAATCCGATACACCATTGATTTTAGATGAATCAGATATTAAGAAATTTCAATCCGGTTTTGGAAGCAGTTTGAAAGTTGACATAGGTGCTTCTGCAGTAAGAAAATTACTCGAAGAACTCAATTTAGATGAAGAACAAAAAACAATATCGAAAGAAATTTCAAAAACAACTTCCGATGCTGAAAGAGCAAGACTTATCAGAAAATTAAGAGTTGTTGAAGGTTTTAACAAATCAGGAACAAGGCCTGAATGGATGATAATAACAATTCTGCCTGTAATTCCGCCGGATTTAAGACCGTTAGTTGCTCTTGAAGGCGGCAGATTTGCAGCCAGCGATTTGAATGATTTATATAGAAGAATTATAAACAGAAATAACAGATTAAGACATATTGAACAATTGAAAGCTCCGACTGTTATGATAAACAATGAAAAAAGATTATTGCAGGAAGCAGTTGATGCTTTAATCGATAACGATTCTATGTCAAGGCCGGTAACAGGTGCAGGCAACAGAGTTTTAAAATCGTTGTCGGATACACTTAAAGGAAAACAGGGAAGATTCAGACAGAATTTGCTCGGTAAGAGAGTTGACTATTCAGGCAGAAGCGTTATCGTTGTTGGCCCGACTCTTAAACTTAACCAATGTGGTATTCCTAAAGAAATGGCATTGGAATTGTTTAAGCCGTTTATTATAAGAGAACTTATTGCTCAGGAAGGAGCAACATTAAAATCGGCAAGAAGAATATTGGAAAGAGGCGATGTAAGAGTTTGGAGTATACTTGAAAAAGTAACGAAAGATCATCCTGTATTATTAAACAGAGCTCCGACACTTCACAGACTCGGTATCCAGGCATTTGAACCTGTTTTGGTTGAAGGTAAATCAATACAGTTGCATCCGCTTACATGTACTGCGTTTAACGCAGATTTTGACGGTGACCAAATGGCAGTTCATGTTCCGATTTCAATAGAAGCACAGCTTGAAGCAAAAATGCTGATGATGACAACAAAAAATATTTTGTCTCCGTCATCGGGAAAACCGATAACAGTTCCGGGACAAGATATAGTTTTGGGTTGTTGCTTTATATCAAAAGAAAAAACGGGTGTTAAAGGCGAAGGAAGTATTTTCTCATCAGTTGCAGAGGTTGTAAGCGCATACCAGCAAAAAGAAGTTGATTTACATGCAAGAATAAAAGTTGCAGGCATTACAAATTTAAAAGATTCAAAATTAAAAGACAATGAACAAAAAGATTTGTCAAAATGGAAAAATTATAAAGATGAAACTCCTAATTATACTACTGTAGGAAGAGTAATATTTAATGACCATTTGCCAAAGAATGATGATGGTACATACGCTTTGGGATATATCAACAGAGATATAGGTAAAAAGGATTTGGCAACTCTTATTGATACATGTTTTAAAACATTAGGTCAATATAAAACAGTTATTTTATTAGATGAAATTAAGAAACTCGGTTATACGTATGCAACACTTGCCGGTATCTCAATTTCAATCGATGCTATGAAAGTTCCGCCTAAAAAAGATATGATGGTCAAAGAGGCAAAAGTACAAATAAAAGAAATTGAAAAACAGGCGAAGTTGGGATTAATCACAGAGAGTGAAAGATACAATAAAATTATCGATATCTGGACGAAGGTTACAGACGGCGTTGCTGATATCATGTTTGATGAAATGAAAAAAGACGAGAAAGAACCATATAAATTACATACTAACAGATTTAATTCTATATTTATGATGGCCGATTCAGGTGCCAGAGGCTCAAGACAGCAGGTAAGACAGCTTGCAGGTATGAGAGGTCTTATGGCAAAACCACAGAAAAAACTTTCAGGTGGTATCGGAGAAATTATTGAAACGCCTATTATTTCAAACTTCAGAGAAGGTCTTACAATATTAGAATACTTCTTGTCTACTCACGGCGGAAGAAAAGGTTTGTCGGATACTGCTCTTAAAACGGCAGATGCAGGTTATTTGACAAGAAAACTTGTTGACGTTTCTCATGATGTCGTAGTAAGAGAATATGACTGTAAAACACCAAACGGAGTATTTATCGGTAATTTGCAGGCAGGCGACGAAGTTATAGAAAAAATAGATGAAAGAGTATATGGCAGAGTAGCACTTGATAACGTTGTTGACATTGTTAATGATGAGCTTATTATCAAGAGAGGCGAAATGATAACGGCAGAAAAGGCCAAAAGGCTTATTGATGCCGGTATTGATAAAATAGGTATCAGAAGCGTTTTAACCTGCGAAGCTGAGCATGGTGTTTGTGCAAAGTGTTACGGATTAAATCCGGGTTCCGGTAAACTTGCAGAAGTCGGAGATGCGGTCGGAGTTATTGCCGCACAGTCAATCGGTGAACCGGGTACACAGCTTACGCTCAGAACTTTCCACATCGGTGGTACTGCAAGCAGAGTTGTGCAAAAATCTGAAGTGTATGCAGAAAAAGACGGAACAGTTGATTTTTATAATTTAAAATCAATTAAAAACAGAAACGGTGAAACATTAGTTGTAAGTAGAAATACAGAACTTGTGTTTACAGAAAATGCGCCAAGAAGAAGGCAAGTTCATAAAATCCCGTACGGTGCAATCATCAACGTAAAAGACGGACAGGAAATTAGTGCGAAAGACGGTGCAAAATCTCTGTTGGCAAAATGGGATCCGCATTCAAAATCAATTATTTCTGAGTTTGAAGGTAAATTAGAGTTTTCCGGAATAAAAGAGGGTGTAACATTACAGAAGGAAAAATCAAAAATTACAGGTCAAATTGAAAGAGCAATTATTGAAGACAGAACAAGAAAACATAAACCGAGACTTGTTATTAAAAAAGACGGACAAACGGTTGTCGAATATCCATTGCCTGTTGATACAACACTCGTTGCGCACAACGGTGCTGAAATAAAAATTGGTGATGTATTGGCAAAAATCCCACAGGAATTTGCAAAGTCAAAAGATATAACCGGCGGTCTTCCAAGAGTTGCGGAATTATTTGAAGGAAGAAAACCGAAAAATGTTGCCGTAGTATCTGAAATTGACGGTATAGTTAAATTTGGTGAAGCAACAAAGAAAGGTGCTTTGAAAGTTAAAGTTACCGATCCTGAAACAAAGATGGAAAAAGAATATACAATCCCGCAAGGCAGACATTTGGTTGTTTATGAAGGGGATAAAGTTGAAGCAGGAGAAGCATTGTCAGACGGTGCAGTAAACCCGCACGATATTCTTAAGGTTAAAGGTCCAAAGATTGTTCAGGAATATCTTGTTAACGAAATTCAACAGGTTTATAGATTGCAAGGTGTTGGAATTAACGATAAACATATTGAAGTTATCGTAAGACAAATGCTTTCAAATGTCAGGATTACGGAAGCCGGCGACAGTAAATATTTAAGCGGTGAAATAATTTTAAGATATAAATATGAACAGGAAAGAAGAGAGATAAAGAAGCAAGGCGGAAAAATGCCGGTTGCACAACCTGTGCTCTTGGGTATTACAAAAGCTGCTTTATCATCTGATTCATTTATATCGGCAGCAAGTTTCCAGGAAACAACAAGAATATTAACAGAAGCAGCTGTTTCAGGACAGATAGACACATTAAGAGGATTGAAAGAAAATGTTGCCATAGGACATTTGATACCGGCTGGTACAGGTCTAAAACAACAAATTGCAGAAGAAAAATAATATAAAATTGGGGAAGGAAAAATGCCAACAGTTAGTCAGTTGATTACAGACGGAAGAAAGAAAATTATCACAAAAACAAAGTCGCCTGCGTTGAAAGGTTGTCCTCAGAGAAGAGGAGTATGTACGAGAGTTTATACAACAACTCCAAAAAAACCAAATTCAGCTTTGAGAAAAGTTGCCAGGGTAAAATTAACATCAGGGTATGAAGTAACATCTTATATACCGGGTGTAGGTCACAATTTGCAGGAGCATTCAATTGTTCTTATCAGAGGCGGAAAGGTAAAAGATCTTCCGGGCGTAAGATATCACATCATTAGAGGAAGTTTGGATGCAACCGGAGTTGACGGCAGAAAACAGTCAAGAAGTAAATATGGTGCAAAAAAAGCTAAAAAAGCAGCAAAGTAGAAGCTGAGAAGTTGGGCGGATTTGCAAAGCAAACCGAAGAAGTTTGGAAGCTGAGAAGCTTAACAACTTAGAGCATAGATAAAATTTAAAAATAGAGGGAAGCAAATATGCCAAGAAAAGCATTAAAGCCAAGAGAAAAAAGAGGGATGCCGAACGGAGATTCAAAGTATAATTCCGTTATCGTTGCAAGATTTATCAATAAACTTGATCACAGCGGTAAGAAAAATGTTGCAGAAAAAATAATGTACACCGCATTTGATATAGTTAAAGAAAAAATGGGCGAAGAACCTTTAGAAGTCTTTAACAGAGCAATTGAAAATGCGAGACCATTACTTGAAGTCAGACCGAGAAGAGTCGGCGGAGCAACATATCAGGTTCCTATGGAAGTGCCAATGGTTAGATCAACAACACTTGCAATGAATTGGATAATGGAAGCAGCCAGAGCAAAAACAGGCAGACCAATGGCAGACAGACTTGCCCAGGAATTTATGGATGCAAGTAAGAAAGAAGGGTCTGTTCTTAAAAAAAGAGAAGATACGCATAGGATGGCGGAGGC
>JAQTSO010000153.1 GCA_028711215.1 Endomicrobiaceae bacterium
AGCAAAGCCTGTTATTCTGCCTATCGTTTTATCAAACTTTGTATAACCCGGATAATTAAGTTTCATAGCTCCGACTTTTTTATCAAACAAATATTTAAATGCAGATTCAATAACTTTACCTGCAACATTTATTTTATCCGCTCCGCCTGAAACTAATGACCATGTTTGTGGCATAAGCATCATCTCAAAATCATCTGAAGTCGGATTCTTTTTATTTAAACCGGATTTATTGAAGATCGTATCTACAGGTTTGCCGTTATCAAATATATAACCTGAATAATAACTCCCGTTCCATGCTTTTTTATTTGCATTATCTATGGCAAGTTGTGCTTTTACCCTTAAATCTTTAAGTATTTTTTCAATATTAATTTTTACTTTCTTACCGCTTATTGCATTATTAACTTTACTTAAATATTTTTTCAATTTTTCCTGTCTTACTTCTGACGGAATATCTTTTATTGTATTTGACCAGTTTTCAATAAGCAGTGTAAATTCTTCAAACACTTCAATTTCTGTAATATTCAAATCTTTCGCTATTTTTTCCAACAAATCAGCAATTTCGTTACAGTTTTGGGCAACGGCAAATGTAAACGTAACATTTTCCCCTTTTACCTGGTCAACTGCATCGTTCCAATCTGCTCTTTTTTGTTTTAATAAATTATTTTTACCGACATCATAAAACATTGTCATTATCTGAACCAATAAATGTTCTATAACGCTTCCGGTATATTTTTTGCAATTTGCCGTTTTTTGAGCTTCAATATATCCTTTCTGCCAATCTTTGTTTTTTGTTTCCCCTCTGTCCTGATAAGCATCTTTAAAATAACCAATACCGCCCTTAAATAAAAAATTGGCATCTCCTAAAAAATTAATCAATATCATAACCGTTTGCGATGTCCAATACGGATGATCACACCATAAACCGTGAACCTCATCGCTACCGAATTCTTTTGTTCTGGCAAAAAATCTCGTGGCATTTGTTCCGTCAAGCCTGATACCTTCAAGTGTCTTTAATGTTCTTTCCTCAAGTCCCTTTGGATCAATAACTGTTGCTGCCATCATATCCTGCCAAAAATCTCTCCATCCGGCAAAATCTGAACCATAATCTGTTTGAGGATGTGCCGTATTACCAAACCAATATCTCATTGAAAGTTGATAACACCACCATGTATTCCAAAGAATATTAAAATCTTTATTTCCTGTTGTTATTCTTACTCTGCTACATCTTTCCTGCCAATATGCATTCAAATCATCAAATGCTTTTTGTGAATTTTTATAAGAATATTTTTTTATCATTTTTTTTGCATCTTTACTGCCGGCAAATGTTATTCCGTTTATCACAACAAATTTTACACTTTTTCCTGCAGGGATTGAAAGTTTTTGAAATTCTATAGCACCAACAGCTTCTTTACCGTAACATTGTATCTGTGGAGCAATATTTTTTAAAATTGCTTCCGGCTTAAGCCACATACCGTTTGGTCCTAAAAAAGTTTCTCTGTCTGAATAAAATCTGTTACCTTTTTTACCTTTTTCAGTTTCAGCACTCATAAAATAACAGATATCACTTGGACCGGTTGAGCCTTCTATCCACTCTAAGCCGGGAACAATTTCAATATCTTTGTCTATAATACTTTTGTTATACAGTCTGACAACATCTCTGTGATATTCAACGTACGCTCTGTTCCCGCCAAATATAGGAACTGCAGGTATAAAATCTATTGTTTTTGTTTTATTTGAATTGTTTTTTATTTCAACCATCCATAATTCTGCCATCTCTTCAAGCGGAACAAAAACAGTTGCAGAAACTGTTAACTTCATTTTTGCCGATGAACCTGAAAATTTAACATATCCTAAACCCATTTCATATTTAGGGTTTACTGTTGTTGTATCTGTTAAATCATAATTATTAACCAACCACGTATCTTTTCCTTCTCTAACCCATAAAAATCTTGCATTACCTTTAGGAAAATTCGGTCCGTCAAATTCTCCAAACATTCTTGTATAATCAAAACCGCTGAATCCTCTTAAAAAATTATCAGCAATTGAAAAATATTTTGGACAATTTGCCAACATATGAATTAACGGTTGTTTCAAACTTCTTGCATCATTTACCACACATTGACCTTGCTCATCGTAATGCCATAAATTTTTGCTCATTTTATATATCTCCAAAAAAATAAAATTTGACAGTTGATTATACGAAAATCATACTTATTTGACAACAATATACCATATTTTGTTTAATCTCTATTACTATGACTGAAAACAAAATATCATCAAGACCAAATTGGGATCAATACTTTATGAAGTTGGCATGGCTTGTTGCTGAAAGGTCAACATGCCTCAGGCATCATGTTGGTGCAGTTATAGTCAGAGATAAAAGAATACTGACAACCGGTTATAACGGTGCTGCTTCCGGAACTAAAGATTGTTTAGAACTCGGTTGTTTAAGGAATGAATTGAACATTCCTTCAGGTACAAGACATGAAATATGCAGAGCAATACATGCTGAACAAAATGCAATTATTCAAGCAGGAACACATGGTATAAATATAAAAGGTGCAACCATATATTGTACTCACTCACCATGTATATTGTGCGCTAAGATGCTTACAAATGCAGGTATAGTAAAATTTGTTATGTGCCTTGAATATCCTGATGATTCTTATAAAAAACTTTTTAAAGAAGCTAATATTGCTTATTCTTCTTTGGAAATACCTGATTTAAACATAAGTCAAAAAAAATAAAAGTGTCAACATAAAAGGAGCATATTATGAAAAGAATAGTATTAGTAATGGCAACATTGTTTTTTGTAGCAGGTTTATCTTTAGCAGAAGAAAAAAAA
>JAQTSO010000154.1 GCA_028711215.1 Endomicrobiaceae bacterium
AAAATATCAGTTTAAAACAGTTTTACAAAAGATATTTTGATTGTTAAACGGTATGCTATAAATTTATTTGCTGGTTATACTGAAAGATACGAGTTTTAGCTGAAAAAATAAATTTGCATATCTTTCGGAATTCAATATTTAAAGTGTCTGCCGAATTAAAAACAATAAAAAAAGTAAAAGTCGGTTTTGGCAAAGAAAGTTTTAGGCAATAAACGAAGATAAAATAAATAACAATAATTATTGCTGTTTTTGAACCATTTTGACAGGATATGACAAAGTTTGAAATTTTATAAAAATGTTTTTATAGTTGATTGTGCTGCCTGTTTTACAAAATGTCAGATAGATATTAAACAGGCAGTTTTGAAAGAAATAAAAGGAATGTAAGATGTTTTATTTGATTTATTTAATTACTGGTTTTTTTGCAGGTATTATTGGCGGGCTTTTGGGAACGGGAGGTTGTGCGTTAATAATGCCTGTTATCCGTTTTGGATTTGATTTTGATCCGGCAATAGCGGTAGGCACAACTTTGACTGCTGTTGTTTTTACGGCTGCTTCGGGAGCCTATCAACATATAAAAATGAAAAATGTTGATAAAGGTACCGCAAAGATAATTGCTATAAGCGGTATTTTTGGTGTTGTGATAGGATCGGTTGTTTTCGGTTATATTAAGGATTACGGTAAAATTATTGATTTAATTTTGGGCATAGCGTTTTTAGTTGTTTCCGGGAGAATGGTTTATGAAGGTGCTTTTGGCAAAGGACCAAAAAACTCTGCCGATATGACGATGCCCGGAACAAAAGCAGCTAAAGGTGCTTTAGGTTCCTTAATTGGATTTTTAACCGGTATTATAGGGTTGGGAGGCGGATATGCGTTAGTGCCGGCTTTTATATATTCTTTTAAAGCCCCGGTTAAACTTGCAATAGGAACCTCTATGGCAAGTTTTGTATGGATGGCTTTAATCGGCGCAATATTTAAAATTTATCAAGGAGTTGTTAATATTCCCGTTGCTGTTACTCTGGGAATGGGGGCCGTAGTCGGTGCAATGTATGGTGCAAAGCTGACAAAGAAAATTAAACCGAGTACGTTAAAAGCTTTTTTCGGATTTCTTTTTCTTTACGTATCATTGAAATACATTATGATTTATTTTGGAGTACATATATGATTTTTGTATTAATTTAATTTTAAAAATAGAGGTATGAATATGGTTAATGAATCTTCTGAAAATGAATTATTCGGCAGGATGAACGATGCTGATGCTTCTGCGGTACTTAAAGGTCCCTGTGGCGATGAGATGGAATTTTATCTGATTATAGAAAATAACTGTATTACAAGCATAAAATATTATTGTGAGGGTTGTGATGCGACAAAATCATGTGCGGAAACAGCAGTATTGCTTGTAAAAGGCAAAACTATTGAAGAAGCACTGTGTATTTCTGCAGGAGAAGTTAAAAAAAACGTAAAAAATTTCCCCGAAGATCATCTTCATTGTGCGATTTTATCAGTAAGCACTTTATACCGTGCGATAGCAGATTATTTATTAAAACAAAGTAGGTGATATATATATTTAATATTTGTATTTTCTATAATTTATGATTATAAAAATTAACGCAATAGCATGCCATAAATAAATTAAACGGGAGGCAGTTATGCCGGAATTTAGTTCGCCGTTTTCAAAATTAAACAAAGACAAGAAGGTTACTAAATCTGAATTAATCCGTGCAGTCAGGTTTATGATTGCCGCAGAGTACGAAGCCGTGCAGATGTATATGCAGCTTGCGGAAGCTACCGACGATAAGCTTGCACAGGAAGTTTTAAAAGATATTGCTGACGAAGAAAGAGTTCATGCCGGTGAATTTTTGCGCCTTCTTAAAGAACTTGCTCCGGATGAACAGAAATTTTATGATGAAGGATCAGAAGAAGTAGAAGAAGAAATAACTAGAAATAAAAAACGAAAAGCTTAAATCTATTTTTTTTGATTGGATTTGTCTATAGTAGAACAAAAAGAAAAGGAGTTTTAAAATGCTCATAAGGCAGGCAAAAGTATCAGATGTAAAAGGTATGCATTTATTAGTAAAGGGACATGCTCAAAAAGGAGAACTTCTTGCGCGCCCGTTAAGCGATTTATATGAAAAAATACCGGATTTTATCGTTGCGGAGGAAAAAGGCGAAATAATTTCCTGCGGTGCTTTGCATGTAAGCTGGGAGGATTTAGCTGAAGTACGCACACTTATAGTCACAAAAAAGTATCAAAAAAAAGGAATCGGAGCAAAGATGGTTTATGAACTTGAAAGGCGAGCTCATAAACTTGGTGTAAAAAAAGTCTTTGCGCTTTCTTTTAGACCGAAGTTTTTTAAAAAAATAGGATATATTGAAATTAACAGAGACATATTGCCTCACAAAGTATGGCGCGACTGTATTAAATGTCCGATGTTTCCGGATTGCGGTGAAACCGCTCTGATAAAAACAATTTCATAAAAATAACGATAGTTATATTTTGTAGTACTTATTGGTTTAATAATTTTATATCCGGTACTGTTCGCTTTGCGGAATGATTGCCCGATAAACGAAATAAATGATCCCGTTCCGGGCATTTGTGGTAGATATATTGATACCGATAATGACGAGATGTGTGATCATGCACAGCTACATCCTGAATAAAGACAAGTTTCTGAAATTCAAAACTCAGGTACAAAACAGGATTTGCCGAATTTTGATTATAATGACGAAAAAACAATGGTGCAAACATCAAAAGACACAGCGGATGCAACTATAGTTCGGCAAAAAACAACTCATGAAAATAAAAAGCCTTTATACCTCTTGGCTGAAATAACAGTAGGA
>JAQTSO010000155.1 GCA_028711215.1 Endomicrobiaceae bacterium
CTTCTGCAGATAACTCTGTTTCGCCTTTTGGTGTAATCTTGCCAACTAAAATATCTCCGGACTTTACTGTCGCACCAATTCTTATTATTCCATCATTATCTAAATTTTTTAATCTTTCTTCCCCAATATTTGGTATATCTCTAGTTACAATCTCGGGCCCTAGTTTTGTTTCTCTGACTTCTATAGAATAATTTTCAATATGAATTGACGTATACATATCTTCATGAACCAATCTTTCTGATAAAAGCACCGCATCTTCAAAATTTCCGCCCTCCCAAGACATATAGGCAACTAAAACATTTCTTCCGAGTGCTAATTCACCATTTTCAATAGCCGCTCCATCAGCTATTACATCTCCTTTTTTGATTTCTTCCCCGTTTTCAACTATTGGATGCTGATTCATACAAGTCGAGGCATTTGATCTTACAAATTTTGAAAGATTATAAACATTTTCAGTTTTATCTTTTCCTGTTATTATAATTTTATCTGATTGGACAAGTGTTACTATCCCGTCGTGTTTTGATCTTACAACCTGTCCACTATCTTCAGCAGCTCTTCCTTCTACTCCAGTCCCAATAATAGGGGCCTCTGGTTTTATTAAAGAAACCGCTTGTCTTTGCATGTTTGACCCCATAAGAGCACGAACAGCGTCATCATGCTCTAAAAATGGAATAAGAGAAGTTGCTATTGAAATAATTTGATTTGGTGCAACGTCCATATAATCAATATGTTCTACGTCATCAAAAGATGGCTGACCATGTATTCTCATCTCAGCTTGTTTTTTTATAAAATATCCATTTTCATCTATAGGTGTTGTAGCTGCTGTTGTAACGCCCCTCTCTTCTTCAAAAGCGTCTACATAAATTATTTCATCTGTAACTTTTGGAACAACGGAAACAACAAGTTCTTCATATTTTGAAAGTTCTTTTGCAATTTTATTATCAATTTTTACATCCTTTTTTAAAATGACTTTTTTTGTCTTGGGGTCTAGAATGTCGCGTCTAGTTGTGTGACCGACTAAATTTTCGTGATCTTTTGCTTTTATATCATGAACAACCTTTCTAAATGGTGTTTCAATAAAACCATATTCATTTATTCTTGCATAAGCTGATAAATGCCCCACAAGTCCAATATTTGGCCCCTCTGGAGTCTGAATGGGACAAATTCTACCATAATGACTACGATGAACATCACGCACCTCAAACCCAGCTCTTTCTCTTGAAAGTCCACCGGGACCAAGTGCTGATAATCTTCTCTTGTGCTCTAGTTCTGCAAGTGGATTTATTTGATCCATAAATTGAGATAATTGAGATGACATAAAAAATTCTCTGATTGCTCCAATTACCGGCTTTGCATTTATAAGTAAATTTGGTGTTAAGGTTTCAATATCAGCAGTAGACATTCTGTCTTTTATAATTCTTTCCATTCTTGCGAGTCCAATCCTAAATCTATTTTGAATTAATTCACCAACTGCTCTTACGCGTCTATTTCCTAAATGGTCGATATCGTCAGCTGGGTCTTGGGTAATATTTAATCTTATAATTTCTTTTATAACATCTATCAAATCTTCTTTTTTTAAAGTTCTATGTTCATTTACAATGGGATAATCTCTATAAAATCTTTTATTCAATTTATAACGACCAACCGTTGCTAAATCATATCTATTAAAATCAAAAAACATTGAAAAAATTAATGACTTCGCGTTATCAGCTGTTGCTAGATCACCTGGTCTTATTCTTTTATAAACTTCTATTAATCCTTCGTCTTGATTCTTTGCTAAATCTTTTTCAATCGTATTTTTTATAAAACTGAGCTCTGGATGATTATCAGTGTCTTTAAATAAATCAATTAATTCTTTTTCTTCAGAGTATCCAAAAGCACGAAGCAGGGATGTAACAGCTACTTTTCTTTTTCTATCAATAGAAACATATAAAACTTTTTTCTTCGGATCTGTTTCTATTTCAAGCCAAGCACCACGATTTGGAATAATTTTTGCTCCATAATAATTTCTTCCCAAATAATTTTGTGATGTGAAAAAAGCTCCGGCACTTCTTACGAGTTGAGATACAACAACACGCTCTACTCCATTTATAATAAAAGTTCCTTTATCAGTCATTAAAGGAAAATCACCTAAATATATTTCTTGCTCTTTACTTGCGCCTGTTCTTCTATTTACTAATTTTGTTTTAATCCTAAGAGGTGCTTCATAAGTAGTATTTCTTTCTCTTGCATAAACTTCATCAAATTTCGGTTCATCTAATCTGTAATCAAGAAAATACAATTCCATATCACGACCAGAAAAATCACGAATTGGTGAAATTTCTTCAAATAATTCTTTTAATCCTTTTTTAAAAAACCAAGTATAAGATTCTTTTTGTATTTCAATTAAATCAAGAAGAGGAATTGCGGCCATTGACTGTGTAAAATACTTTCTATGTGTCTTTTTTGCCATATTTTTTTAAATATTTAAATATATTAATCTCGCGACACGGAATCCCGCAACAATATAAATTTTACAAATGCGGGATAAACAAAAAAACAAACACCTTTAAAGCGTTTGCTTATATTTTATTCTTAAAATAATTTTTAATGAAATTTTGCACCATCTGTATTGCAAATAATTATTAAGATTTTTTATGTTTGAAACTTCACAAAAATTTATTGCTTTTAAAATCTTTGTTTTAGAATCTATTTTATAGATAAAGTCAAGAATTTTTGTGTTTTGATTTTAGCTTTTTTGCCTTGAAATGGCTGATATTCACATAAATAAATAAGAAAACACACCCTTTCAGAAGGGGTTTCTGTTTTTACTATTTAATTACCTTATACT
>JAQTSO010000047.1 GCA_028711215.1 Endomicrobiaceae bacterium
TTTTTAAATAATACAACAACTGCAAATATACCTGTTAAAAGTATTAAAGCTTGACCTATTAAATCAACATGTCTCAGGTTCCACAAACTCTCTCTTGTGCTTATAATTTTCTCTGTATTATGCATAACAGGAATAAAAGAAATATTTTTTTCATCTAATAAATAAATAAAAAATCCGCAAACAATAACTATGAAAAATAAAACTATAACTTTTTTAGTCATGGTTAATGCATTTAATTTTCTTTGTTCAACATAAGGCGGATTTGTTAAACTGATAACACTGATAAAAATAACAGTTATAAGCCCGGCACAAACGGATAATTCAAACATAGAAGCCATCGGTGCCTTCAACAAATAAAGACATATTGAAACCAAAAAACTGACTACACCCAACAAAATGGCACCCCTTATAATACGAAAATGTGATACCGCAAATATAGACATTACAATTATTGATACCAACAAAATGATATGAATGTATAAATTTTCCAAAATACCCTCTCTTAAAAACTAAATAAAAAAGCCATGAAATTTAAAACTAAAGGGAAAAACAAACCCACTAAAACTGTAATGGCACATAAAAACAATGAAGCAAATCTTATTGCAAAAGGAGCTTCTTTTATTGTATTAAATTTTTCTTTTAAATTCCCAAAAAATATTTTCTTTTGCATAATCAAAAAGTATGTTATTGTAAAAATACTTGCAAGCAAAGCCAAAACTGCAAATTCTTTGTTTCCGGAAAACCATAATGCAACAACAATTAAAAACTTACTCCAAAAACCTGCCAACGGCGGAATTCCTGCCGTAGATAAAAAAGCGATTACAGAAGTTGTAGAAGTCACGGGCATTTGAGAAGCTAAACATCCCGACATTTGATCTATTTTATTTGTCTTAACTTGTCTTTCCAAAGCAAATGCATTTACAAACAATAAAGTTTTGAATATAGAATGATTAAACAAATGAAACATCCCGGCAAAAACTCCTAAAATAGTACCTGAACCTAATGCCAAAACAATATAGCCTACCTGGCTTATACTTGAATATGCCAACATTCTCTTAAAATTGTTTTGATTTATTGCACCAAGAGCCCCGACAACTATTGACAAAGCTCCGAAAACAAGGAAAATCAACTGCATACTGTAATTAAAATCAAAAATTGAATAGAGTCTTACTAATGTATAAATTCCGGTTGTTTTTGTAACTATGCCCGCAAGAAATACCGACGTCGGAGTAGGAGAAGCAGAATAAGCATCAGGCAACCAGCCGTGAAAAGGCATTACCCCGCCTTTTATAAACAATCCGACTATAAAAAAAACACTTGCGGAAACAATTAAGGGATTTGTGCCGTATTCTTTATACATTCTTGTAACTTCTACAAAATCTGTTGAACCGGACACCATAAACAATATAGCAATTGCACTTAACATCATAACAGTTGCAACTGATGAAATAACCAAATATTTAAAACTTGCCTCCAGAGATTTCTTTGTTTTATCCAAAGCAATTAAAACATAAGATGTAGCCGCTATTATTTCTATGAAAACATATAGCGAAAAAATATCTCTGACCAAAACAAGTCCGTTCATACCTGCAATCGACAACAAAATAAGATTAACAAAGTAAAATTTCTTTCTTGGAACTATTGTTAGATTGGAATATAAAACGCAAATAGTAGCAAAAGCAACTATTGAAATAGTAAAGAGCATAATCCACGAAATACCGTCACATTCAAATCTTAATGCCAATATATCAACAAGTCCGGTTGAAAAGAATTTAGGCGAAAAAACAAAAAACATCTGGAACAATGAAAATAATCCTGCAATTAAAATTGCAACCCTTTCATTAACCTTATATAGATTAATATTCAAAATCAAAACCAAAAACATCGGAATTAGAACCAATAAAAGAAACATTATTACCTGCCTAAAAAATTATAAAAATACAAATTATGCCTATCAAAATCCATAATAAATATACTGACATGTTACCGTTATGAGCCTTTCTTGTACTTCTTGCCATCGCACCTATGCTTGTAGGAATAACCAAATCATAAAAATAATTTATTGCTTTATCAAAAACAAATAAGAAATTTGAAATTTTCTTTATGAATTTAATAAAAATATTATACGGGTCTAAATTTTCATTTGAATTAAGCTTATCAATTTTTAATAATTTTATTATCGGCAAAGCATATCCGAGACAACTGTTTTTTTTCTTATAGGCATTTATGAAATTTAGTATCGCTAAAACAAATACAATAACCGAAAGCAAAATTAATACGGATGTAAAGACTACTGAATGAGATTCAGGAATCTGCATGTCTAAAACAGAGGAAATTACTCTAAGCGGAACTTTATGAAATAAACCCAACAAAGCACATGCAAGTGCAAATATAATAGTAGGAACAAACATCCATGTTGAAACTTCTTTATCCTCAACATCTTTAACATCTTCTGCATTAAAAAATAATTTACTACCCCAGTTTATTATAGTTATAACCGCCATTAACGACCCGATTAAAAGACAACCGTAAAATATCCAATTAACAGTTAAAGCACTTTCATATACCATTTCTTTTGAGTAAAACGCATAAAAAAACGGAACCCCTGCAAATGATGCCCCGGATAATAAGAATGCAACAAATGTATAAGGCATTCTTTTCTTTAGTCCGCCTTTAATGACATTTATATCCGTTGTTCCTTCAGTTTTTTCAATATTTCCGGCAACAAAAAATAATCCGCTTTTATAAATAATATGTGCATGCATATGAATTAAGGCAGCAATTGTTCCTATTACAGACATTGTTGATATTGCAACTATCATAAAGCCTGCTTGACCGATACTTGCATAAGATAACATTTTTTTAAAATCAGTCTGACACATAGCAAGAGCATTTGCAACTAATACCGATATTACCCCAAATGCCATTGCCGATAAACTTATAACTGATCCTTGTTCTATAATAAAAAAATCATTTGTTATTCTTATTAATAAATAGACACCTAAAATCTTTTCAACTGCGGTTACCATAAAAACCATAAACGGAAGCGGAGCTTTTATTGATGCTTCAGGTATCCAACTGTGAAAAGGCATAGCACCTATTTTTGCAACTGCTCCGATAAACAACATAACAAATGCTATTGTTGAACTAATTCCATATTCACCGGGAACGGCTGCCTTTAATTCAGATATTCCTTTTGAGATACTGAATGAATCACCGGCTACACAAACTAACATAACACCAAACATCAAACATAAATCTGCTACAGCCGATATAGTAAAAGCTTTTATTGCCGTTGAAACAGGGTTATTTTCTCCTGCAACTATCATTAAAAACATAGGGACCATTAATGCTTCCCAGAAAAACAAGAAAATAATAAAATTATCCGCAAACAAAGCACCTTTAACACATGCAACAGCTATCAACATGGATGCATAAAATATATGAGTTTTTTTGTCTTGTTTCATAAATGCAACAGCATATATCGCACTAAACAGTGTTACTACAGCCAAAAGCATAACCATGAACGCACTAAGTCCATAATTTCTGAAAAATGAATCTGCGATAAACGATGCTGTTTCATTAAAAATCGAAATTTTACCATAGCACAATATAGCACAAATAAAATTTAATATAACTGTAACCAAAAATAAAACTTTTTTTGTTGAATTAAATCTGAGTGGCAGCAGATATATAATAATACCTGCTATCATTGGAATAATAATACCTAAAATTATATTCATTTAACCTTCTTATCCTTTAATTGTCTGTGATGCCAAGTTTGCAATATAAAACAAATAACCAAACGAAAAAGTCATTACCAATGACAAAACTGCCAACGACACAACACTCAAAACCATCGGCGAATATAAATTTTCTTTTTCTATATGCGGATAATCTTTTTGATTACCCAAAAAAACTTTTCCAAAAAGTCTGATTGTGTACAGAACTGTTAGACCGGCACACACTATAAAAACAAGTGCTACCAATATATTTTGATCATATACAGCACCAAATATCACCAGAAATTTACTGAAAAATCCCGCAAACGGCGGAATTCCCATTACAGATAATGCACAACCGGCAAATGCAATTGCTGTTATCGGCATATATCTGAACAATCCTCCCATCATATCTAATTGTTTCGTATGCACTTGATGTTCAATTATACCGGCTGATAAAAATAATCCCGCTTTGGCAACACCATGCATTAAGATAAATAACATTGCACCGACAAAAGCAAGTTTCCCGCCTGAAATGAAACCTAAAAATATAAAAGCTATTTGGCTTATTGTAGAAAAAGCAATAACTCTTTTAATATCTTTTTCAACAAATGCGATTGCACCTGATAAAAAAGCACTTATAGCTACTATTGTAAACAATACTATTCTTATTTCTTCCGACGGAACTATTGTAAAATTAAAAAGTCTTGCATAAACATAAACACCTATTTTTACCAAAACAGCAGCATGAAGCAATGCCGTCACAGGCGAAGGGGCTATACCGGCATCCGCAAGCCAAGAATGAAGCGGAAATGTTGCAGATTTGGAAAAAATACCCAAAATTATAAGTATTATCGCCCAACTAATTGTTGTTCCTTGTAAATCAGCGGATGAAATAACGTTTAAATCAAATGATCCTGCCTGTTCTGCAATCATCAAAAAACCAATCAACATACATAATGCGCCCATTGCTGTCATTATAAATGTTTTATTAGCCCTTCTGACATATTCTTTTTCTCTGAAAAATCCAATCAATCTCCATGATGCAAGTGCTGTCATTTCCCAGAATATATAAATAAATATCAGATTTGCCGAGAAAATTATCCCCATCATAGAACCAATAAATAAGACTACTATAAAAAAATATTCATTTTGATTTTTATAAGTTTTGATATATTCAAATGAATATATTAAAACAACTATACTAACCAGCATCGATGCCATTGCCACAAATAAAGCAAATATATCCGCTTGAAGTATAAAGTTAATTTCCAATATTGGAAATTCATACACAAACTCAACCGGGATACCTGCCATTACAGCCTGAAAAACTAAAATTAAAAAAATAAAAGGGATTACCATCAACAACAAAGCAAAAAAGTTTCTTGCAAACACAGAAACTTTTACAAAAAGCGGGATAAACGCGGATAATAAAACAGGAATTGCCACAACAAGCAGCAACATTATATCGTAAGACATTTAAACTCTCTTTAATCTAATTAACTGCGGGATATTCTACCCAATTCATATCATTTTGTCAAATAAACAACGACGAAAAAATATATTTTCATTATAAAAATCATACATGAAACCAATTTAATAAAAAAACTAACAAGTAATTATTAAGTTAATATTGCAAGGTAAAAATTAGGCAAACCTAAAAGACAATCCTACGAAGTGGGAACCCAAAGTTTCTTGAACTTGGGTAGGAATTTCCAAAGCATAATCAAATATCATCTTTGTGCCATTTTGAAATTCATGTTCATAACCAAATCCAAAACTGAAAGCTTCATCTCTGGCACCTGCTCTTAAAGCAAGTCTGCCTTCTATAACATAACTTTCCAAACCAAACTTTATATTTGTCTCATTATTTCTTAAAAGAACATCCATTGCTATAGTAAAAAATGGTATTTTTACGAAAGGGATCTCTTCACTGAAATAGGCCAGACCTATGACATTTGTGTTGTAAACTATATTCTCGGAAACATATCCGACATCCGGGCTTGTTAAATACTTACTGCTTAAACCCAAACTTACTCCGTTTGCAAACTGTGCCAAGACTCCGACATCACATGTCGGTGCACCCTTTGATGAAGGCAAATCTCTGTCTTCAATATCAAAATTTGCTTCTTGCATTAAATATTTCAAATTCAAACCTGCCGTCAAATTAATTATATTAGTATCTAAATTAAATACGTCATTTAATTGTCTGCCGTAACCGATATTAAAAATATCCTCTCTCCACACTGATGTTGCAGACATTGATGCCCATGCAAAAGAAATAGCACCATATTCTTGTGAAAAAACAGGATAAACAAACGCTAAATAATTTGAACCTATATCTACTCCTTCAACTCCCGTAAACAATTTTGAGCTCATAAATGTAAACTCTTGACGCACAACATTTGCTATACCGGCAATATTGTATAGCGGAGCATTAGCATCATTTGCAACCGCAGTAAAAGCACCCCCCATTGCAAGTGGTCTCGCCCCCCAATAGGTATTTTCAAATGAAGCGTCAACACCCGCAAAAAGTGTTATTATTAGAAGTGATATTACCAATATTTTTTTAATCATTTTTTTTCCTATCTGACAAATGCTATCGTCCCGCTTATCAAATTGCCTTTTTCTGCTAATTTAATTTGGTATATGTATGCTCCGCTTTCAGCATAACTGCCGTCATCTTTTTTTCCGTCCCACTTGAAACCAGCTGCATCACCGGTCGTTATCTCTCTTATTTTTTTGCCGTTAACATTAAATATTTTAACAACGTCGCCGTCCATTAAATTATTAAATTCAACTTGTGCTCTGCCAAACACAACAACCTTTTTTACGGGTCTGTATGCGTTATCAGGTAATGTACCGGAACCGGCAAATGTTGCATAACGACCCAATTGGGTAATTTCAACCGATGCCGTCCTGCTTGAGGTATTAACAACCGCAGCCCTTGCAATCGTTTTTGCAGAAGTCCCAACAGGAGCATCAACAACATCAACCCACTGGCTTCCGTCAAACCTCTTTATAATTACATTTTGTGATGTTGTTTGTGAACCATAATACAAGGTTAAAACTGCAGAATTATTAAGACTAATATCTGGAGTTACATCAAAACATGTCAGCATTATTTCTTGAGCTGTAGCTTTTGACAAACCGTATACGGTGGCAGCTTGGTTAATATCAACTTCCGTTATAGTTATATCTGTCGGACTTGATAATGCACCTGAGCCGCACACTAATGTTGTATTACCATATAATTGATTGCCTGATTCTAAAGTTATTGTTCCGCCTGAAGAACCTATGTTTACGGTGATACTGCCTGATATTACAGCATAATATTTTGACGTTTCAGTACTGACCGAAACACCCTTAACCACTGAAGCCATTATTTTATACTCTATTTGTCCTGATTCCTGCAAAAAAGTTATTCTCTTTGAAAATGTAATATTACCAACATTTGTACTAAAGTTTATATTTTCTGTTGTCTCGGTACCACCCGGTAAAGTATACACTAACTTTAATTCTGATAAATAATTCGGAGCACTTCCCGCATCAATGCTTCCAACCACAACCATTTCTTTTGCTATCGGAGAAACCATCGTTATAGGAGTGTGAACTATATTTATTTCAGGATCAATCGGAACAGCTCTTGCTCTAAATCTGGTTGACGTAGAAATTGTAACTGCAAATATTTGCATAGTAAAAAATAAACATACTGCAACCATACTAATTAATATAAATTTGCTTTTCATTTTATTCATATATCAACTCTATTGTTAACATATTTGTGGAATATGCATGATCCTTTAAAACTTTTACCGATGAAGAAAAATCTCCGCCAATATACAAATAGATCGGAAACATTGGTGTTCTGCCATCAATTAAACCTACAGAATAACCGGCAAATATTGCCTCTTGATACTGAATGCCTCTTCCATTTGCAGTATTAGTTGTTGCTTCTTCGCCATGGTTCCAAACTCTTGCATATGTATTTGTACTAAAATCAATTTTTTGGCTTGTGTTTTTGTCTATAGTTTCGACATCTTGCATCCATAAATAACATCTGAAAGTACCTGCGGGGGTATTTGTCAGTATTCCTTCATTTTGATATATTACCAACTCATCATCAGTAAACGGCTCTCTCGGATTGACTCTCCAACACATAGGTAAAACAACGGTTGTCGCAGATTCATCAACAAGCCCGGAGGGACTGTTATCAGCATCAATTAATCCTGTATACCTCGGATTTGCCGAAACATTTGTGTTATCTGTGTAAATCTGAATCCATCCATTTGCTGTGGCGGAAGAAGACATGGGCAAATCATTTAACATAACTTCAAAGTACTGATCGGCAACCTGCCACTTTGTAATACCACGTTCTACAGCAAACGACAAATCTCCTGTGTAAGGATTGCCGTCTCTATCTTTCATTTTAACTTCCATTGTGGGGATTGTCTTTTTTTCCCATCTTATATTATCAATGTCTACTTTTACATCAGGAGACATATTTGTAGGATAAATAACCATAAATAAATAATCTGTTTTTTGAAGATTTGTCGGGGTAATTACTCCGCCACTCAAAGGAAATGTCAGTTCCTGCCAAGTCCCGTCTGCAACAAAACCCATACTTGTCAAAGTTCTAAAAACTTCCGTACTATTAACTTTTATACGTACAGTCATGGTTCCGGCTGCTGTGATGGTTGACCTGACAACAAATTTTAAATTACCTTCATAATAATCCTGCATATCACGCTGTACAGCACCCGCTGCACTATTTGAGAAACATATTCCCCAACCACTCCAACCAAGAGTTTTTGTGGTTGTATATGTCCTTATAAACTTCATTCCCTCAGGTGTGGGAATTGTTGTTGAACTAGCATAAATAGTGTCAATTAAAAATGTTTCTGAAAAAATAAACATTTTAACATAGTCGTCAGGCGCGGCCAAATCATACGTAGCACCGGAAAAATTCTCCGACAAAATTCCATATGTATTTTTGCCGATGTTCCCTGCAAAAGATACTGCCGGCACAAACAAAACCGCAACTAAAGTAACCAACCATATATTTTTTATTTTCATATTTTTTAAAATGCCAAAATTTAACACTTTCGGTATTATACTAAAATTTAAAAGAAATTCCAAAAAAATGAGAACCATAAGACTCTTCAACCTGCAATGGAATTTCTAATGCGTAATCTATGACCAATTTCATATTATTTGGAAATGCAAATTCATAACCAAATCCGATATCAAACGCCTCTTGCCTGCCACCCATTCTTATAGCAAGTTTACCGTCCACAACATAACTTTCCAAACCGAATCTCAACGCTGTTTCATTATTTATAAATATTATATCAGTTGCAATTGTAAAATATGGGATTTTAAGTTTTGGTAAAAGATCATTATAGTATGCCAGACCTATAACATTAACATTACTTACCTTATCTTCATATACAAAACCTATATCAGGAGATGTCAGGTATTTACTGCTGAAACCCAAACTTATTCCATTCGCAAATTGAGCTAATGCTCCGATATCAGCTGTGACTCCGCCTTTTGACGAAGGCAAAGTTGGACTATCACTAAGAGCAAAATTATATTCATGTCTTAAATACTTTAAGTTTAAACCCGCTGTTAAATTAATTATATTTGTATCTAAATTAAATACATCATTTAAGTGTCTTGCATAACCTATGTTAAATGTATCTTCCCTGCTTAATCCGGGACTTGATAAACTTGCCCATGCAAATGACATTACACCATACATATCAGTAGTCATTGATAACGGCTGGGTATACTCAAAATAATTTGTTCCGATTTCAACACCTTCCAAACCGGTAAATAACCTTGAAGCAGTCAAAGATACTTCTCTCTGTGTTAAGTTTGCTATACCTGCAATATTGTATAACGGAGCATTTGTATCATTTGCAACCGCTGTAAAAGCACCACCCATCGCAAGCGGTCTGACTCCCCAATACATACTCTCAAAAGCACCGTCTACCCTTGCAAGAGCTGTTACCATTATTAAAAGTGATAATACTGCTATTTTCTTTATCATCTCTGTTCCCTATTTAACAAACGCTATTGTTCCGCTTATCAACTTATCCTTTCCTTGAATATTTAACTGGTAAATATACGTTCCGCTTTCTGCCCAACCGCCGTCATCTTTTCTGCCGTCCCACTCAAATCCGCTAGGATAAGTTCCTCTTGATGTTATTTCTCTTACCTTTTTACCGTTTATATTAAATATTTTTAATTTATCGCCATCTGTCATATTTTCAAATTTAAAAGTACCTTGATTCATTATAACAACTCTTTTTACAGGTCTGTAATCCGTATCAGGCATTGAACCTTGTGTGGATACTGCATAGTATCCTAACTTACTGATTCTTGCTGAAATTGTTTTCATTGTTGCATCTATAACAACATTATCCGTAATCGTTATCCACTTGCCGTTAGACTCTCTAAATTTCATAAACAATTTTGATGGATTTGCATTACCAAAATACAATGTTAAAGTTGCTTTAGGATTTACTTCTAAACCTTCAGGTTCAATTAAATATAGGGCTACAAATGAATCTGTTTCTGATGCTCTGTTAGCACCAAAATTGGTATCCGCAAATGCCGGCGGATTAGACGGATCTAACTGGGTAATTATAATATTTTGTATGCCTGTAAATGAACCGCTTACAAACACTATTGATGTGTTTCCTGCTGTCTGATTTCCTGATTCTAAAACAACAGGAACCGGATTTAAAGGATCAACAGATTGCGATGCAGTAGCAGTTACAGTTGTGATATATACGGTTGTTATGGTACTTACAGATACACTGCCTACTTGTCCGGATGCCGTAAACTGATAACTTATATTACCACCATTTTGTTCAATTGTGATACTCTTAGAAAATCTGTAAGACGTGGCTGATATAGGAACTATTGTTTCTATATCAGATTCTGTAGCAGAACTACCTTCTAACGTATATATACATTTTAACTGACTTAAACTGCCACTATCAGAAAATGTAACGGTTCCGACAACAACCAATTCTTTATTTACAGGCGGCACCTGTACCGGTTGCGTATGAGTAATTATTACTGTCGGTATACCTATTGTGACAACAGCGTCATATGTATATATTGCTCCAAATATACATACCGGAGTTACTATGGCTAACACCAAAAGCAATAATGAATTTTTAATTTTTTTATTCATATGCAAACTCTACCGTTATAGTTGCACTATAGCTTTGTCCACCAATAATATCTATAAATCTTGCTCCCATATATACTCTAGGGTATATGCCCAACGTTTGATTCATTCCCCAAAATTTGCCTGTGTTTTCTGCCCCTTGAAAACCTCTGTTATCCCATATAACATTATAATCTTCTGTATGGTTTTCAGCTTTGTCTAACATCCAGAACCAACACCAATA
>JAQTSO010000156.1 GCA_028711215.1 Endomicrobiaceae bacterium
GTTCACCAACATACATAAAAAAACAAAGGTCACCAGTGTCTTCTTTATCACACCGGCTCGAAACAAATTAAATAATAATTGTCTTTCAACAATTGCCTTCATTGTTTCCACCTTTGTCTTACTGAAACTATACATCATTTTCTTCATTTTTTCAATACTTTTCTTATATACTCCCCTCTGCAACTTTATTATATCTCAAACTTCTTCAATTTTCAAAAAATATTTGTGAAATTATTGTGATTTTTTTTATTTTTTATTATGAATTTTTAATGCTATAAAACATAAAAAACTCATTACATAAAAAAGGCATATATATGCAAAAGTATCGCCTATTTTATCATATGTGGTCAAATAATTGTTTTTGTATACATAACTGATAAAACTAATATTTTCACCTACTTTTGTTTTCTTTATGGTTCTACCGCTTGAATCTATCACAGCAGATATCCCGGTGTTTGCTGAAACTATTACATTCTTCCTATTTTCTACCGCTCTAAAAATATTCATACCGAAATGTTGGTACGGGGTTGCCATATCCAAAAACCATGCATCATTTGTATGATTGGTTAAAATATTGGCACCTTGCAAAACAAGTCTCCTGGAAAAGTACGGAAAAAGGTTTTCTGAACATATATTTATACCAAGTACAATTTCATTGAATTTAAAAGTTTGTATATTTTTGCCGGTATCAATATATCCTGTAACATTTAGAGAAGTCAATAATTTTGACAGCATAAATCTAAACGGAATATATTCTCCAAAAATAACCGGGTGATTTTTTTTATACTTATTTATTATTTCTCCGTTCTGAGATACCAGGAAAATCGTATTATATATTTTGTTATTAAAAACTGACATTCCGCCTATCAAATTTAACTGTGCATTTTCCGATATAGCCCTTACCAGTTGTTGCACCCCTTCATCTTCTTCCAACATTCTCGGTAAAACTGTTTCCGGATATAGTATTATGTCAACTTGCTTGCCGTTGAAAAATTGGGCATTTACATATAAAGTTTTTATAATATTGTTTTTATGATTTTTATCCCATTTTTTATATTGTTCAATATTAGGCTGTACTATTCCAACGGTAATTTTTTCACCGTATTGTGTATCAAACTTATACATTCTAAAAAAACCATAAATTAATAAAACGGCTATAATAACTATCGCCGAAAATAAATATTTTTTATTTTTATTTTTTAACCAGAAATATAAAAACATATTGATTAAAATTATTAAAAAAGATATCCCGTAAACACCGGTAATTTCCGAAATTTGAATTATCGGCAAAAATGAAGTTTGTGTATACCCCAACAAATTCCAGGGTAGTCCTGTTAACATATAAGTTTTAATAAATTCAAAAACAACCCAAACACCGGAAGCAATTATTGCCAATATTATTGCGGATAAATATTTTTTAGTGAAATTTATGACTCCTGACCAAAGAGAAAAATACAATGTTAAATACAACCAGGCAAGTAATGTTACTATGGCGGAATCTCTTAAAGAATTTGTATTATTAAATAAAAATGGCAACATCCAATAAGCGGATATAACATTACAGGTTAATCCTGCAATAAACCCGTATATCATTGCATAATAGACATTGCTTTTTAAAACACAATATATTAATGGTATAAATCCTATCCATGCAAAATAAAAAAAATTAAATTTTTGAAATGATAATGCTATTAAAATTCCGGATATTATTGAAAAATAAAAACATTTAAATTTGGATTGTCTAATAAATAATACATCTGTTAATATTTTAATCATTTTATTTATTATACCTTTTTAAAAATTTAAACAAGAAAGACACAGACAATTAAATAGTCTGTGTCTTTCTTTCTAATTTTGGTCATTATTTAAGCAGATTGAGCTACTGCTCTAATGTCTGATAACTTCATCAGTGCCAATATTTTATTTCTTGCTTCTTCACCATTTCTGTCATCTATCAAAACACCTAATATTCTGTCTCTTTCTTCTGTTGTATAACTGATTTTTTCGGTTACGGTTTTTTGCAATTTAGATATATCAATTACAAAATCATACATATCTCCTGATGCTACTGAATCTTTTTTATAAGCATCTTTTAAAAGTTGTGTCACTGTACTTATATTCTTCGGTTTAAATGTTTGCAACTCTTTTAATGCAGTAGTTGATGAAGCTTCATTAGCTTTGGCCACTATCAATATTCCTCCTGCCACCGACATCAAGTCAACAGCCATTAAGCTATCCGCAGATTTTCCACCTTCTCTTGCTATTGTAGCCATTTTTTCAATGCATCTGCTTGCTATTTCATTATCACTGATCCTTTTCGCTTCATTAAAATCAGCATATCCAAGCAATTTAGCCACACCGTCTAAATTATTTCCTGATATAGCCATCACTGCTTGTACTTCTTTTGAACTCATGTCAGGTTTTGTTAATCCGTTCAATGGATCAGCCAGTAATTTATCAGTTCCTTCTATTCCTTTACTACTTAAAGATGCCGTTGACACTAACCCCAAACCTTCATATCTGAATATTTTATTTACGTCCGTAACCGCTGTTGTTGAAAAAGCTGTTGTCTTTGTAGTTGTTATTACACCTGATGTATCAGAGATTTTTTCATTTGCAACATTGATTGACGGCACAAAAACAGTACCTTGCTCAAATTGAACATATTCTGCCAATGCGGCAAGTGAAGGTGCTCTGTATCCCATTTCTCCATATCTATACAAAAGTGCATTCTTGTTTGAACCGGGAATTGATGTATATCCCATATCTTTCGTATATTCAAGCACACTG
>JAQTSO010000048.1 GCA_028711215.1 Endomicrobiaceae bacterium
TAAATCCTAAAGGATTTGTTGCGTCACATCCTACGGCACTCGGGAAACAGGGAGCAAGTAAGGTGGGAACAGTCGTAAGAGCTTCATCGGCGGTAGCATTTTTGACGGTGATAGGTTCATTGGCAACGGTAATAATTCCGATGTTTGCGATGCCGTTAGTTGGGATTATAGCGTTGGTCGGTATATCACTGATAGCAGCGTTTGTAGTAAGATTTCCGGCAAGCATGATAACGCAAACAATAGTAGACGTAAGACATATTAAGTCACTAGGTTTAGATAATGCGATAAAAAAATACGGAAAAGAAAATATTATGTTGACGGATGAAGGTTTGGTTGTAAAAGATAATCCGTTAAAAGTATTTACGTTGAAATATTTAATTGACCAGAAACCTGTCTATGTTATAGCGGACAAACCCGAAAATTCACAAGAATTTAACTTTCAACCTGTTCCTGTAAATTTTATATTAGACGGGGAAAAAGTTGCAAAAAGTTGGCTGGGTAACCGCAAAGGTGCAACAGTTGTTTATGTTGAATGGTTGAAGTATGATGATATAATAAAACAAAAATATGGTGAAATTGTAAAAATGTTGCAGGAATCAAGATATTTTGAAGAAAAGTACGGGGTAAATGCAAAATCAATTGAAATAGATTTTAATAATCCAAACAGAAAATTGGAGTATTCCGACAGCGGTAATATTGTAATAGGCGTTAACGGCATAGAAACAAACGGCAATATAGACAGTCAAATAGTTGTATCGTTACTTCATAATGCCGTTGTTGATGCAATAACAGTAAACAGAAACAGTGCGATACAAGTTGATATTTTAGACGGTTTATCAACTTATGCTGATTTGGAAAAGTTTATTTCTGAAGCAAAAACAGCAGATACAAGATTAATATTTTCTGAAAAAGAATTTGAAAAAATATTACAATTAATACGTGATGAACTGTCAAAAAATTCCGATGTGAAAGATTTGGAAGAATCGGTTGTTCAGAGATTTTTAGAACTTACAAAAGATGTAAATAATCCTAAAAATAATCTTCAAATCACGGCAAGATATGCAAGTATCGGTAACACAATGCCGGAAAAAGAAGCCATATATAATAAATATGGAATAACCTCTTTTATTTTCGACAGCCAATTTGGCAGTAAATATTATGATAAAATTTCCGGATTTACAACAGATATTAAAGAAATATCAGATTTGAATGATTTAAGCAGCGACGGCTCTTTATATGTATTTAAATTAAGCACAGTTGTCAAAGATATAAATGCGACATCTTCAATATTTACATTTTTAAAATCTGTTAACATCAGAAAAATTTTAAAAGAAAAAAATATAAATTTTGTAACACAGGTTGCAAGAAATTTTGCATTCGACCAATTTCCGCAATTGTCTGAAAATGACAGAAATAATATTATTGATGTATTGCGCATAGTGGATGAAAATGTAAATTATAATGGGGTTTTGGAAGCATTCTTTAAAAATAATAGTTCGGTTATTGTTTATATGAATTCGTTAAAAAATGCTCAATTGCGATATGCATTTGCAAGGTCTATTATGGAGAGAATGTTGCTTGTTGATTATCTCGGTAATAATGGAAATAAAAAAGGATTTACAAATAAGAGTCATGAGGATTTATTGACTAATATGTTGGTAAAAAAATATATAAACGGAATCGGCAACGAAGATAGTACAGATTTGGAGTTAAGTATCATTACCTTGGATGAGTTGACCTCGGGTGTTAAAGTCGGTGATTTAACAATAGTGGAAAGACAACAAAGATTGGATAAAGCAATATTTGGACTTATGCCTTTGGCCGATGATATGTATGCATTAAAATTTACAAAACCTTATACTTCCGTAAGTAAAGAAAGACAGGCAATGGCTATAAATGGAATTATAAAATTGCTGACAGTATATGCAGATAATGATATTAATGACAGAATTGAAGTGGAGACTACAAATATAATCAATATGGCAAACTTTAAAGCGGTATTAACTGCGGCATAAAATTTGAAAAATAGTAAAAATAAAAAAACACAGATTTTCAATCTGTGTTTTTTTTATGCTAAAATAGAACAATGAAAGTTTTAAAGACGATTTTTGCATTTTTAATGTTGCCTTTGGTTTTAATTTCTATTTATGAACTAATCATATTATTTTTAAATTTTGCAATTCAAAGCAATATGGCAGTTGCGCCTTTTTGGATAGGTGTAATTGTTTATTTTTTGTTTCAGGTTATATTTTTTAAGCCTATGCGGACTTACGTTTTCGGACATGAATTAACACATGCAATAACGGGACTATTAAGCGGTGCGCAGATAAAAAAGATCAAAGTATTAAAAAACAGCGGCAGTGTAACACTTACAAAAGACAGCATATTAATTTCGTTGGCTCCATATTTCATACCGTTTTATTCGTTGATTATAATTATTGCTTATTTAGCCCTCGGATGGTTTACTGACCCGCAGCCTTTTTATCCATACTATTTGTTTTTGTCGGGGTTTGCTTTATCGTTTCATTTTGCATTGACGTTTTATGCCGTAACAATCGGACAGGAAGATCTTAAAACTTACGGTGTGTTTTTCTCTTTTGTTTTTATATGCTTTATAAACTGTATTATAATATCGTTGATTTTGATTTTAATATTTCCGCAATATATAAAACTGAATAATTTCTTTAATGCTGTCGTCATAAATACGTTTTTGACCTACAAATATATATTGATGAAAATATCACATTTATTTAATTCATAGAAAAATTTGACTAAAATCTCAAAAAAAGGCATAATCTATTGAAAATTAATAAGGAGTATATAGAAATGAAAGAAGGCATTCATCCAAAATATGTAGAAGCTACAGTAAGCTGTGCTTGTGGTTATACATTTAAAACACGTTCTACAAAACCGACAATAAAACTTGAAATATGTTCAAATTGTCATCCGTTTTTTACAGGTAAGCAAAAGCTCATAGACACAGCAGGAAGAGTAGAAAAATTCCAAAAGAGATTTGTTTCTACTGAAGGAAAAACTGTTGTTAAAAAACAAGCGGAGAAAAAAGTTATCAGAAGGAAAGCAACTTCAAAAAAATTGTTGACATCAACACCTAAGAAAGCAGTAAAGACGGTTGCTGAGAAAAAAGAATCAAAAAAAGATAAATAGTGGAAAAATAAAATATGGCAACAGTTAATTTTTTAACTCTGCCATATTTTTTTTATTGTACTTAGAGAAATATATGTTAAAAGAAAAACTTAAAGAATTAAATAAAAAATATTTAGAAATTGAAAGTAAACTCAGTGAAAGTTCCATTACTTCAAGACAAGATGAGTACAAGACACTTTCAAAAGAACACTCTTTCCTGTCTCCGGTAATTGAAAAATCAAAAGAATATTTTAAATTGTTAAAGGATATAAATAATCTTGAAGAATTAAAAAATTCCTCAGATAAAGAAATGAGAGAATTGGCAATTGCCGAATATGATGAGGCAATAATAAAAAAAGATAAAATGGATGCGGAAATAAAGTTGCTTTTGATACCGCCTGATCCTCATGAAGGTAAAAATGTAATTATTGAAATCAGAGCCGGTACGGGCGGAGAAGAAGCCGGTCTTTTTGTAGGAGACTTGTTCAGAGCTTACACAAGATTTGCCGAAAGTTATGGGTGGAAATATGAAGTTATTGACAGTAACCCTACAGGCATCGGCGGCTATAAGGAAATAGTTTTTACATTGGAAGGTTCAAAAGTATGGAAATATTTTAAGTTTGAAAGAGGTATTCACAGAGTTCAAAGAGTTCCTGATACGGAAGCTTCAGGGCGCGTTCATACTTCCGCAATCAGTGTTGCGGTACTTCCTGAAGCCGAAGAAGTGGATGTGGAAATAAAAACTGAAGATTTAAGAATAGATACATACAGAGCAAGCGGTGCCGGCGGACAGCATGTTAACAAAACAGATTCTGCAATAAGAATTACACATTTGCCCACAGGGCTTGTTGTAGCTTGTCAGGATGAAAGAAGTCAGATAAAAAACAGAGCAAGAGCTATGAAAGTTTTAAGAGCTAAATTGTATGAACAAAAAGTTTTAGAATATGAACAAAAAATTTCAACCGAGAGAAAACTACAGGTTGGTACCGGTGACAGATCTGAAAAAATCAGAACATATAACTTCCCGCAAAACAGAATAACGGATCACAGAATAGGTTTTAGTGTATACAACATAACAGAAGTTATGAATGGAGACTTGAGAGAACTTATAGAAAAACTAATCGCATGCGATAACGAAGCAAAATTAAAAGGAGCAAATATCTGATGCTTAATGCATCTAATATTTTTACACTTTTAAAGTCTGCAGAAGAATTATTAAAATCAAACAATATGTCCGAACCAAAAACAGATGCGGAAGTTTTGCTGTGTTATGTTTTAAAAATAAAAAGAAGCAGATTATTTTTTAACAGAGAACTTGCCGTTTCCGTGCAACAATTCAATACGTACAGCCGGTATATTTCAAAAAGAATAACAGGACAACCTGTGGCTTACATCTTGGGCAAAACAGAATTTATGGGTTTGGATTTTATCGTAAATGAAAATGTTTTAATACCAAGACAGGAAACAGAACTGCTTACCGAAGAAGTTATAAATCAAATCAAAATTAATAAATATGAAAAAGTTTTAGATATGTGTACAGGCTCGGGATGTATAGCAATTTCAGTAGCTAAAGATAGTGCTGTTGAAATTACAGCATCGGATATCAGCGATAAGGCAATCAAAGTCGCTGTGGAAAATGCCGTAATAAATAATGTTGCAGATAAAATAAATTTTATTATAAGTGATATGTTTAGTAATATATCCGAACAAAAATTTGATATAATTATCTCCAATCCTCCCTATGTTAAAGAAGAAGAGTTTGAAAAATTGGAAAAAGAATTGCAGTTTGAGCCTAAACAGGCACTTGTTGCACGTGAAGAAGGACTGTTTTTTTATAAACAAATAGCAGAAAAGTCAAAAAATTATTTAAATCAAAAAGGTTTAATAATAGTTGAATTGAATGCAAATATACCGGATAAAATAACAGGTATTTTTACAAATAAAGGATACAAAAAAATAAAACTTATAAAGGATTATGCGGGTTTAGACAGAGTTCTGGTGCTAAAAAATGGATAAAATAATTATAACCGGCGGGAAAAAATTAAAAGGAAGTATAAGTATATCAGGTTCAAAAAATTCAGCTTTGCCTATTTTGTTTGCAACACTTTTAACCGACGAAAAATGTGAAATAAAAAATGTTCCCACACTTGCGGATATAAAAACAACAATAGATTTTTTAAATTTCATAGGCAAATCAACAAAAAAAAATAAAAATACAGTTATTGCGGAACAATCGGCAAAATTAAATCATATTGCTCCGTACGATTTGGTCCGAAAAATGAGGGCAAGTATATTGGTTATGGGTCCGTTAATTGCAAGGTTGGGTAAAGTTGATGTATCATTGCCCGGCGGCTGTGCAATCGGAGCAAGACCGATAGATATTCATTTAGATGCTTTCAAACAAATGGGAGCAATTATTGAATTAAAAGAAGGATATGTTAAAGTAACAGCAGAAAACGGACTTAAAGGTGCAGATATAGAATTTAGATTTGCAAGTGTCGGGGCAACTGAAAATATTTTACTTGCAAGTGTACTGGCAAAAGGGATAACCAGAATTATAAATGCCGCAAAAGAACCGGAAATAGTAGATTTGGCGGACATGTTAATAAAAATGGGTGCAAAAATATCCGGAGCCGGAACAAAAATTATTATAATTGAAGGCGTTAAAAAACTTTCAGGATGTACTCATAGCGTAATTTCAGACAGAATAGAGACTGCAACATATATGATAGCAACTGCAATCACCAAAGGTGATGTAACTTTAAAAAATACAAATCCTCAACATTTACAAATAGTAATTGAAAAATTAATAGAATCAGGATTAAGGATAAAAGTGAAAGATGACGAAATGAAAATTAAATGGACAAAGGATTTAAAACCCATAAATATTCAAACTGAAATTTATCCGGGTTTTCCTACTGATATTCAAGCTCAGTGGATGGCTTTGATGAGTGTAGTCAAAGGTAATTCCAGAGTAGAGGAAACAGTTTTTGAAAACAGGTTTTTACACGTCGGAGAACTTCAAAGATTTGGAGCTGATATAAAAATTGACGGCAACAGCGTATCTGTTTCCGGTGTTGACAAATTGTCAGGTGCTCCGGTAATGGTATCAGATTTAAGAGCAGGAGCAGCGTTGGTTTTAGCCGGTTTATGTGCACAAGGTAAAACAGAAGTTTTAAGAATTTATCATTTGGACAGAGGCTATGAAACACTTGAAAAAAAATTCAGAAAGCTTGGTGCAAATATAAAAAGAGTTAAAGATAATTAGAGGTTAAAAATGAGTTACAACAGTAATGAAGAATTAAAATCTAAATATGGCAGAAATAACAATACATCTAAATCAAATGACAGCCGACAGGATGCGGAAAAAGTAAACAATCCCGATTTAAAACAAGACAAAAATTCAGAAACAAAAAAAACTGAGTTTGAATATCAGGAAGAATCAGCTCAAAATTTAATAGCACAGGAAATAATACAAAAAGAAAAAGATAATAAAAAAATAAAAGAAAAAAAACATGAAACAACTTTGGTAAAATTTTTGAAAATTGTCGTTTATATTGCTATAATCAGCACAGTGTTATCAATAGGTATTGCATTGATTGCAAAAACGAATGTTAATGCCGAAAGTGAAGCGATAATAGAACAGATTAAAAAAGCAGAAAATTTATATTTTGATGCGACAAACAGATATTGTTATTTTTCTAAGACAAATTATAATGACACATTAGGTGTGGATTTATCAAAACGCAAATATTTTATGAGTTACGAGGTTATTCCGAATATAGAATTTGGCAGTTACGAAGTAAAATTGTACGGTGCGACAAATGCTTTTACAATAACATATTATGCGATAAAAAGTTTTATTTTAAGTAAAACCCAATAACTTTTTTGCAGAAATTGTAATAAATTTTAATATAAATCGGGGGGTATATAAATGAAAAAAGGCATAATTACATTAGTTTTGTTATTTTGTGTATCAGTTGCATATTCTTTTGAAATAGTTCCAAAGATAGGGTTAGATTTGGATGGTACTTTTATATCGGATTATGAGGTTAAACCGTGTGCTATATCCGCAGGTGTTGAAGGCAGATATCAGATAAACGATTATTTTTCCGTCTTGGCAGGAGTTGAGTACTTACCGGAAAGGTCAATAAAAACATTGGTAGGTACAAGTACAAGTACTGTATACTATTATTCTGATAAAAAGTTCTCGGTTATTCCTGCATACATAGGTATTATGGCATATCCGCTCGGCAATTACGGAGAATATAAACCGTATTTAAAACTTGATATAGGATATAACTTAGGCTTTACAATAGATAATGCAATTAACAGTTCGACAGGCATGTATTATGCTTTTGGATTTGGTTTTGAATTATATGAAAAATATATAGCAGAAATTTCATCGGCCTATTGTTTTGCAACTGATAACGGTAAAGATGTTTCTTACAAGAAAATAGGATTACGATTAGGATATAAATTTACAATATAATAAGGGGTTTTTAAAAAATGTCACAACTTACATCATCAGGTCAATGGCAATCATTACAAAATCTCTATAACAATAAAATGAAGTTTGTACATATGAGAGATTTGTTTAAAGATGAAAAACGTTTCTCTAAGTTTAATGTCAGGTTGGATAATCTTGGCATAACTTTTGATTATTCAAAAAATATTATAGATGAAGAAACGATGCAAGTTTTATTTTCTGTTCTGCAGGCGGGCGATTTAAGAACTTGGACAAAAAAAATATTTTCAGGCGAAAAAATTAACTGGACCGAAAAAAGACCCGTTTTGCACAGCGCATTAAGAAACATATCAAATAAACCGGTTTTTGTTGACGGTAAAGATGTAATGCCTGAAGTAAATGAAGTTTTAAATAAAGTTAAATCATTTACGGATGATTTAAGAAGCGGAAAATGGCTCGGTAAAACCGGCAAAAAAATTCAGTCGGTAATAAATATCGGTATAGGCGGTTCTGATTTAGGACCGAGAATGGTTTGTGAAGCATTGAAATATTATGCCGACGGACCGGAAGTTTACTTTGTTTCAAACATTGACGGTGCAGATATTTATGAAGTATTAAAAAAGGTTGATCCTGAAACATCATTATTTATAGTGGCATCAAAAACATTTACAACATTAGAGACAATTACAAATGCAAATTCTGCAAGAAAATGGCTTGTTGAAAAACTCGGAGAAGATGCGGTTAAAAATCATTTTGTGGCATTATCAACAAATAAGGAAAAAGTTGCACAGTTCGGGATAGATACAAAAAATATGTTTGAATTCTGGGATTTTGTCGGCGGCAGATATTCAGTATGGTCAGCGATAGGACTTTCAATAGCATGTTCAGTCGGTTTTGATAAATTTAAAGAATTTTTAACAGGTGCTTATGAAATGGACCAACATTTTATAAATGCCCCGTTTGAAAAAAATATTCCTGTAATAATGGCATTGCTTGGTATATGGTACAACAATTTTTTTAATGCACAAAGCTACGCAGTTTTACCGTATAGCCAGTATCTGCACAGATTTACAGCTTTTTTACAGCAGTCCGATATGGAAAGTAACGGAAAAACGATAGACAGAGAGGGCAATAAAGTTGATTATGAAACAGGTCAAATTTTATGGGGAGAACCCGGTACAAACGGACAACATTCTTTTTACCAGTTGATACATCAGGGTACAAAATTAATTCCTGCAGATTTTATAGGTATAGTTAATCCACCGGAAAAAGTCGGTGATCATCACGATAAATTGATGTCTAATTATTTTGCCCAGACAGAAGCTCTTGCATTCGGACTGACAAAAGAACAAGTTATTGAAACATTAAAAAAGAGTAATTGTTCGCAACAGGATTTAGAAATGCTTACTCCTCATAAAATTTTTGACGGTAACAAACCCACAAATAGCATTTTACTTGATGAACTGACTCCGAAAACATTAGGGGCGTTAATATCTTTATATGAACATAAAATATTTGTTCAAGGTATAATTTGGAGAGTAAACAGTTTTGACCAGTGGGGTGTTGAACTTGGTAAAGTTTTGGCAAATGTTATTTTGCCTGAACTTGAAGGCAAAAAAAGAAACAAACACGACTGTTCAACAAATTCACTAATAAACAAGTATTTAGAATTGAAAAAAAATTCATAGGGAGAAAATTATGTTTTTAAACTTGAAAGAAATTTATTTGCCGTCATGGGAAATCTTTTTAAAAAACTGGTGGGAATATGTGGTAATTACGGTAATAATGTTTGCATTGATATTTATTCCGCTTGCAGGCAGTATTGCCCAGGTTTTTATAATGTTGGCAATGATTAGTGCAATAATTAAATCTGTCAGAGGTAATACAATTAAGTTTTCAGATTTCTTGCAATTTAAAGAAATATTAAATTTAAAAACATCGGTTTTTGCAATAGGATTGGGATTTTATTACTTTCTAATACAGAATGTTGCTTCTTTATCCATGTTATTATCATTAGTAGGAGCAGTTCTAAGTGTTATATTTTTCCCTGTTTTCTGCGTATTGGTTGATAAAAATTTTAATATCAAAGAAACAATTTCATATTCTGCAAAATTGACAAAAGATATAAGAGTTGAAATAATTTTAATTATGTTAGTCAATTTGATTATAGCTATAGTTGGTGCAATGTTGCTGTTTGTAGGAGTTTTTGTTGCTATGCCGATTGGCATGATAGCAACAGTAAAAGTTTATACAATATTGGAACAAAAATTGAACTCCAAAACTCAAATTTAATTTTACAAAAATTTCACAATTTTTTGTTGAAAAATAGAATAAAATAGGCTATAAGATGCGTATGGAAAACTTAAGTAAGTTCAAAGTGATTGTTGCATACTTTATAAGTTTTGTCATTTTATCTTCTTCGTACGTTCCGGCTGTCGGTATGTATGAGATGTTTTCTGATGACGTCGGACAGGTATATGAATCAACAAAAATATCTGATTATTATAATTTAATCGCATTGCTTCCGATAAAACTTGTAAATAAATTTGTTTCAAATACTATTGACATAAAAAATAATATTGTAAATAAAACTGCATCGGATAAACAAAATAATAAAAATAAAAAATCACATAATAATAATTTTGACATAGCTTTCGTTAATAATACAATAAATGAGAATGCAGGTAATTTGGGTGAAAGTGCAGGAAAGTTTTTGTCTGCACCTGTGAGGTTTGATTTTGATGCAACTGTCGATCGTATAAGTATAAATATTATTTTTTTTGTTGTGATACTATTTTTTTGTTTCAGATTATTGGCAAGGGGCGATACGGAAGATTATATTATAAATAAAAATAGAAATGGGTTCCGTCTTGGTTAGATACAAGACGGAATTTTTATTTGGGAGAGGATTATGAAAACAACTTTAAAAAAACTTGCAGGAGCGGTAAATCTTAAAAAATCAGTAGCTCTGTTAACGGCAATAATTTTTGTATTAACATCTGTAGTAGGTCAGGGTTATGCGGGACTGATACCCGGTACAATGCCGGTGATAAACAGCGTGGCATTGAAGGGGATAGAGAATAAAGTAATTCCGTTTAACGTAGGAAAGATAACGGATGCATTGTACAGCGGGAA
>JAQTSO010000157.1 GCA_028711215.1 Endomicrobiaceae bacterium
ATAAAATAGTTATTGTCGGTAAATCAATTTTTATGGAAAAAGCCTCTCTAGATAAACTCGGCGGATATAAAATATTCGGGAAATATCTTGCCGAAGATTACGTTATGGGACAGATTTACAAAAAAAATAAAATTTCCGTATCAACCAACTGCGTATGGGTAACAAATTATAACAGATCAACTTCCGTGGAAGATTTTACGGGACGCGTTCAGCGTTGGAGCACTATGAGATTTCGGCTTGAACCGTTTTTTTATCTTACCGAGATTCTTACAAATCCTGTAGGAATAGCCATTATGGCTCTGCCTTTTTTGGGAACGGACGGACTTTTTTTACTTGCCGGCACGATTATTTTAAAAATTATTATAGAATATGTCTGCCTTTTTGTAATTAATAAAGAAGACAGCCGTAATCTTAAAATACTTTTGCTTTATCCGTTTCTTATACTTTATAAAGATATTCTGCTTCTTGCAGTATATCCAGTTCCTTTCTTAAAAAAGACTGTTGTATGGAAAGACAAAAAAATTTTTATAGGTAAGGGAAGCATTATAAATGCCATAGAACTGAAACAAAAACTGGGTAAAAATTATGCCTAGTTAGGGTATATATAAATTTGGAATTTCAACAAATCGGGGTGACTGGATTTGAACCAGCGACCTCTCCCACCCGAAGGGAGCGCACTAGCCAACTGTGCAACACCCCGATTGTTTCTCAAAGAATATTCTATCAAAAAAAAATTTCAAAATAAAAAACCTGTGCTTTGAATTTTAAAATTTTTTTTATAGAATAACATCAGTAAAGTGTTTCGCAACAATACAATAACACAAAATTTAAAATGAAAAAAATATTAAATGTACAAAATTGGACTCTTTTAGCTTTTTGCATTGTTATGACGTTAGTTGCTGTTTCTAATTCCTTCACATTTGTCGGGCTTATAGAAGACGGAGCTTATCGTTTTTTTGAAGCATTGACTTGTGAAAATTTTATTTTAGGTATGTCAGGCTCGGAAACAATCCCTTATAATGTTAGATATTTCCCAAGCATTTTGGCTCATGCTTCGGTAGGATTTTCTGCCCAGTATTTAGGAATTCTCAATATAAAATATCTGTTGTACATATTTACGTTCATGTCTTATTTCAAATGGATAATTTGTTTAATTATTATTTATTTAAATTTGCCAAAAGATAAAAAAGAGATTTTTGAAATAATTCTACTGTCTTTTCTTATAACTTTTACCTTTACGAGTTATCAAATCTGGGCTGAAAATATTATGACAGGACTGTTTATATGGATTCCTTTTGTAATATTTTATTATGTTGATTTTGACAAGCTGACTGTATTTAACAAATTCTGTATTGTAATTTTTTCATTTGTTTTGATAAGCAGCCATCAGATGGTATTAGTTTTTATACCGGGGCTTCTTATAATAGCAATAAAAAAAAATATATCTGCACGGAATTTAAACATATCTTCAAGAATAGCGCTTGAGATCAGTTATATATTCCTGGTTTTTGCAATAATATTTAATATTTTGAGTATGTTTGGGGGGCTCTCGGATAATTATACAGGGCAAACACAAAAGTACATGTCAATAACACTTTTACTGGAAAATACTGCTTTTGTTCTGTTTTGTTCGGGCACTATGATAATATTGCTTTTATCATTTTTTAAAAATAATACAAAATACGATAAGGTAAAATATTTTATAACGGTTATTTTTGCATTTTATATTTTTCATCTGTTTTTGTTTCAAATACCTACACACTCCAACTTTTCTAACGTAACTCTTGGGTTTCATATCCCGTTATTCTTTTTCATTTTAATGATTTTTATCGGCTTGTTTAAAATCAAAATAGAATATAAATATATAAAACTTATCAATTTAGCACTTTGTTTATTAATATGTTTAAACAGTATTCATTATGGCTTATTCTGGAAACGTTACTTGACAAATATTAATGAGTACATTCTCAAAAATGAAAACATAACAATTACTTTTTCTGATAAACGAATATGGAAATATCCGACAGTAATGGGAATTGGCGCAGATGTGGCGAACAATCTTATACAGTATCGCACTTGTCATCCCAAATATATACTCTACATTTTGATTTTCATGCCACATTTATTTGATAAATATAAATTTAATAATTTTATTTCACTGAAAACGCCTAAAGATTATCGTTGCAATTCCACAAAACATACTACCACTTACTTTGTTATACAGCGAAAAGAAACCCTAAAACAATTTGGGATGGATGTTGATTCTTATGTGAGAGTCAACAAAAAGTATTTGCTTCAATAAAACAGATAATAAAAATGATTCTATATCCATTTAGTATAAAATCAATTTTGTAATTTCCTTACTGTTTAATTAAAATCTGACTTTTGTGCCGACAGAAAACGTTGCACACGGCATTTCCATAATTCTTCCGCCGTCTCGGTCCAAAAACATATAATATTTCTGATTTGTTATGTTTTGCCCTTCCACAAAAAGTTTAACGGTTTCGTTTACGTCATAACTTAATCTGGCATTTAAAACCGTAAAATCATCAAGTTTGTTTTGTTTATTATTGCCTGCATAATATTCGCCGATATACATTGCACTTGTGTTGAATGTGAACTTATCAATTTTAAAATTAACATCACCGTCTATTTTATTACCGGGTCTTCCCTGTGTATTTTTATCTGCATCTAAATATGTATATCCGGCACCTGCATTCAAATATTTATTAAATACATA
>JAQTSO010000049.1 GCA_028711215.1 Endomicrobiaceae bacterium
ACTTCATTAAATATATTATCGGTAAAATAATTATTTCTTGCCATATTAACTGAATAGAATTTGTCTGCTTGTAAAATATATTCATCAAGCAAAGATAAAACTTTGTTATCAACATATTTTGTCCAAAGTTTTTTATACCTTGCTATATTGTTTTTATAATATCCATAATCACCGGATGTTATCTTGCTTGTAAGATAATCATTTAAATATTTTTCAAAACTTACAAGAAACACAACGTCTGACTGTGCCTTTGTATTTGAAAATCTTGAATTTATTTCTTCTGTAAGTTTATGATTTTCTTCCAATAATTCTAAAGGGTTTATCTTTTGGCTTAATTCTATATACTGAAAGTATTTATCCAGTTCTGCAAAATTTACCGACAAATCCAATTTATACTGTCTTGTTATTTTTATGAGATATCCGTAGAGTTTATCTACCTCGGAAAAATTATTTGTCGAATCGGCTAACAGACGGTATGCATTTTCGGGAAGAGTTTCTTTTAAGAGTAAAACAAGCATCTGTAATTCTTTTGTTATCTCCGTATATTTTAAATTCTTTTGCAATACAAACAGCGACATAAAATTTAAAGTATTTTCGTATTTATATATATCTATGCCGAGTCTGTCTATATGTTTTGATAAAAGCGCATAATATTTTTCGGAACTTATTTTTTCCTGCGAGTACTGTTTTGATAATTCTTCAATTTTAAACTGTCTTCTGTCATAATATTTTGTTCTGAGTTCATTATCCGAGCGTTTAACCGATTCCATTATGACATTTATTTTTTCACCGTTTTCCAAAATAGCGCCGAATCTTTTTAAATTTTCAAGATAAGGTTCTTTTTTTTCAAGTCCTTTTATTATTCCTGTTTTTCCGCTTATCGCACTGAAATATTCTGCACCGGTAAGTCTTCCTGTGTCTACCATCTTTTCAAGAAGCGTATTTTTATAGCCTGAATCAACGGCTTTTGTTATCCAGCTTGTATCAACGTCACCGTAAGCGCCTTCAAGATATATATTTTTTACTCCGTATTGTTTATCAAATAAATCTATTATATTACTGATATTTTTTTGAACTTTCGGATGACAATGCAAATCCTGAATATTGATTATTACTCTGTCTGTTGAGGCAAAATGGGCATCGGTTATTTTGCCGTAGGAATAAGGCAGTGTAAAATCAGTGAATATCTGTTTATATTGTTCGGTAGCACGTAAATTATCGGCAACTGATGCAACAGCCTGTCCGCCGACACTTGTCAGCAAGAAACAGCCTGTTACCAAAACTGCTAAAGTTTTTTTAATACTACCCGTCATAAAATTCTCCAAAAATAAAAAAAACTTGTGCTTTTTACAACAAAGCACAAGCATACCTGCGATTTATAATTCCCGTTACAGAAACTGATCTCGGCAATACATTAAATAACATCCTGAATAATAAAATAAATACTATAAACTGCCAAAACGGAATCTTCAACGGATAATCAACATCACCTAAACCCGCTAAAGACTTTAGTTGTAAATATTCGTTCTTTTTCAATTCATTTTTTATGTTTTTATAAGCTGATTTAAAAGTAGTTTGTCCGATAGGAATAAAAGCGATGTCAAAAACATTATCATCCTGCATTGAATTATTATTAATTCTACTTCCTGCAACGTCGCTGTTGCGCATCATTGATGAAACTATATCGTTTGATACATTTGAAACAGCAAAAAACTCTGCGGTAAAATTCCCGACTCCGCCGTTATTAAAAGATATATCACAATTTTTTAAACTCATACCAAAAGCATTGAAAAGAAAGCATATTGATATGCTTAAAGAAAAGATTATAAATACATACTGTTTTCTCATTAGATTCATGCCCATATTATAGTACATAAATCTAAAAATATCCTAAATATTTGTGAAATTTCTGTGAAAAATGAAATGGATTGTTAAATCAAAAATAAAAGTTTTGTCAGCCTACTGAAAAAACTCTCACTTTTTTGATTATTCTAAAGGATTAACTTAACAAAAAATCTATGATATTCATTTGTTTTATGCCGTTATGTGTTGCATCTATATAATCATCAGATGTTATTAAATATTTCGGATAATGATCATCAATCATTTCAAGCGACGATAACTCTCTTTTTAATGTTTTAGAATCCACGACGCTTGAGGCAACTTGATAATAAACAGTTTGTTTTTCATTTATGGCGACAAAATCAACTTCTTTATCTCCTATAACTTTTCCTATTGAAACTTTATACCCTCTTCTTATTAACTCTAAATATACTATATTTTCCAAAACATGCCCAATATCATCATTCCGGTTATTCAATAAAATATTTCTTAATCCGATATCTACAACATAATATTTTGCCAGTGTTTTTAAATATTGTTTGCCTTTTATATCATATCTGTTTGCCTGATAAACAATATAACTGTTTTTTAATGCGGATAAATAACTTTCAACAGTATTGACGGATATTTTCCTTCCGTTTGAATTTAGAGTGTCTGCTATTTTTTTTGCGGATATGAAACTACCGATATTATGAAATAGAAATTGTATTACGCTTTCCAAAATCATAACATCCTGTATTTTATTTTTGGCAACAACATCCTTTAACAAAACTGTATTATATATTCCTTTCAAATATTCCGTTATTGCTTCCTTGTTATTATCAAGTGCAGTTATGTAAGGAAATGAACCATATTTTAAATATTCTTTAAATTTTTCTTTTTTATCGCTTTTTTTATCCGCAAAATCCAAATATTCTTTAAATGATAACGGCAACATTTCAATTTCTATATATCTTCCCGATAACAAAGTGGCAAGTTCTCCCGACAATATATACGCATTTGATCCCGTTATATAAACATCCGCATTTTTTATTATAAATAAACTGTCAACCGTTTTTTGAAATTCTTTTACACGCTGTATTTCGTCAAGAAAAATATAAGTTTTTTTTGTTTTTGATATTTTTTTAATTACGTATTCATACAACTTTTTGTAATCAAGTAAATTTTCAAACTGCATATCTTCAAAATTTATTGATATTATTTGATTGTCAGCAACTCCCTGCTTTTTTAAATAAGACTGATAAAGCTCAAATAAAGTAGATTTCCCGCATCTGCGGATACCGCTTATAACTTTTATTAACTGTTTATCCTTAAATTGTATAAGTTTATTTAGATATTGTTCTCTTTTTATCATAATCAGCCTCTTGAAAATTATAAATCATATCAGCTACACAAATAATAATACAATAATACACAAATGTCAATAGACTGACAAAACTTTCATTTTTTACATACTTTTGTCAATACACTGACAAAACTCAAACTTTAATTATAAATCTATTTTTGAATTTTCTTTGACAACGGCTTTGATATTTTTAACAACGGTATCATCAAAACTACCGCTAAGTTTTGAAAATTCCTCTTTTAAAACTTCTGGCAATTTATGAGAAATTTCTTCAAATTCTTTTTTAAACATTTTATATGAATATTTGATATCCCCGCACATTTTTTCAAAAGATGACTTGGTTACGAATTTTTTTTCATAAGAAGAACCTATTTTCATTGCCATTTTCTTAGTTAAATTAGGATACATTTGACTTGAAAGCAAATCATAAGCAGGCGACAAAACAGGTTTTGTATTAAAATACAATAAAGAAAAATTCTTTGCATGTGCATCGTTATTTCCTGTTAAAAAGTTAAATATTACAAGTTTCATCAACATGTTTCTGCTACTTGCGGGTGTTCTTGCTATATCCAACAGGTCGAAACATTGTTTTATGTCAGGTCCGCCGTCAGCCTGATATTTGTTTATACTTAAAATACCAAGTGCCTGACAAAAATCTTCCTGATGAATTCTTTTAACTTTATTATTCTTAATTTCTCTGTCGTATCTTTCTATAAGAAGATACTGTATACCTTTTACTTCACCTATTTCAACTCCTGCAGTATTAATACCGACTCCTTTTGCTGACTTCATACATAAATATTCGTTGAGAATCGTATTATCTAAATTTTTTATTAACGGTTTTATTATATGAGTAGTCGGCGTACTGTTTTTCGGCAGACATATTTTACCGTCAATAACCGTTACTGCCCCTTTATCTTGAGTTCCTGCAAGAGAAAGCCTTACTTCATTTGAAAGATCGGTAAAAAAAGGTTTATTCGGTAGTTCCTGAATATGTTTTAGTAATTGTTCATCCGTCTGAGGCTCTGCGTTTAATTCAATAAATTCCTGAACCTGCACAGGCTCGTTAATATCATGAAGAGATAAAGCACCGGCACAGTCGTGCCCTATCGCTTTTAAAAGTGCAAAATCATTGTTTGCGTTAATACCGAACATTTTTCCTATATGTTGTCTTACGATATCGCTTTCCGGTAAAAGTCCGTTAAAATATGGTTTACATTCTTTATCGGTAAAAGTTTTCTTGTCCAAAGGCAGACTGTTTGATATGGCAAAATCGCTGTCATCTTCGTATGTAAACTGCAATTTGCCTGTTTTTGTCTGTTCCAATATACCGACTTGTTTACCATATAATCTTACCGATAATTTCTGCCCCATTATTTATCACCTTCCGGCAATTCAACATTTATGCTTATACCAAGCATTTTAATTATTCTTAAAGTTTTGCCTATCTGAGACGTCTCTTTGCCATTTTCCAAATCAATAATAAACCTCACACCGACTCCGCTTGCCCCTGCAAGTTCAGCCTGCGTTAACCCCTGTTTTTTCCTCGTATCTTTTATAATCTTAGCAACATCTTTTATGTTTTTTATAGTCATTTTCTCTCCAAAAAATAAAAAAATATTCCCGCTCGGGAATATTATATACCATTTATCCGGTATTGTCAACAATATTCCCGATCGGGAACATTTCTCAACATTTGCCTCAACCAAATTCACTAATCAGTTATATGAGACTATTACTATATTTATCAATATCAAACTTATGAAATGGCGAATTCCTTTTTAAATAAAGCGGATGATGTGGATGTCCTTTCTCTGTTGAATCCCCTTTGTGATACCATTCTACAGAAGAGGGGACTATTTTTACAATATCTTTTAAACATTTGATTAAAAATTTACGTTTCATTATCAAATCACCCCATGCTACCCAAATTGTTGCCTTAGGATAATCATCAAATATTTTCCCAATCTGTTTTAAATTCTCATTATGCAGTCTTTCATTTAATTCCATATGCATATTATCGGGATACGTTTCTCTCTGTGGATATAAATTAAGCATAATCCAACTATCAAATGATTTTAATTTACCATCAAATTCATTTGATTTAATCTCACTATTTTTTTCAACTTGTGTAAGAGTACGATCTAATTTTTTATCGTTCGCAGTGCTTGAATTAACACCAAAACAAATAAGAGGGTTTTTTCCTATTTTACCTAAAACAAATCTAGCGGCATTATCATTAGTTTTCTCATATATCCACATTTTTATAATCCTTTGGTTCTACATACATATAAAATTTTCCTAAATATTTGTGAATTTTCTGTGGAAAATAAAAATAATTTTAAATAGAATGAATTTGTTTATTCAAATAATCTTCAATTTTCACAAAATTATATTTATCAAAAGATTCTAATTTTAATACTTCATTAACAGATAAAATTAATGGATGTATAGGCAATTTAAAAAGTAAATTTAACTCATGAATTAATGGCATAACAAAACTGTATGCATTGGTAGGATAAATATATGAATTATAAACAAATAAAACATCAACATCTTTTACTGGCTTATTATATAAAATAGAACCAAATAAATATATTGAAATATTTTTTTCTCTACTCACTTTTATAATTGTACATAGGCTTACCTTTTTCATCTTTTTTGACATATTCCCAATATCTTTCATAATTTAAACAACCAGAGAATTCCCCGACAGTGAACACTCCTTTACTATTTTGCAATCCCCATTGTTTTGCTTCTTGAGTATAACCGTTCCAGTCAGCACTAGTTACAATACAATCAAATTCACCAAACTCTTCAATTGCTTGAAATATATCGGCTTGACCTAGTGTATATCTATTTACAAGAATAACTACTATCTTCTCACGCTTATCATAATTTTTTTTTGTTATAACAAATTGATTTAAACTTTTTCTTTTAAAATCCTCAACTTTATCATGATTTTTTAATATTTTTTCAAAGAAATTTACTGTTGCATAGGACACTTTCCAATGATCATTTGGCATTTATCATCTCCTCAAATCTTTTTGGGAATTTTGGGACACCTTCAATTCTAGAATAATTTGATTGTTCAAAAGCATTAGCATGATTAATAAATAAATTCGCAATTTTTAATTCGTTGCAATTAAAAAAATCTTCATTTTGTTTTATAGCATTTATAATTTTAGTGTTATTTGGAATGATTGTATCTATTTTCTTAAAATTCCATATAATATAAAGAGTGCTAATCGGATTTTTCTTTGCCTCTTTTGATTCTGGACCAAACTGTTTCCATATTGAATAGTTTTCAATCAATATTTTTGAAATATACGAAAAAAGTTTATTTTTGTTAGCAAATTTCTTAACATCTAAGGCTTTTCTCACTTTTCGCTCGTGGTTTTCTTTCCATTTATATAATAAATTTGCTGGGAATTTTTTTGGAGCCTTATCAATCATATTATGATGATGTGGGCAAAGCAGAATTAAATTTAAATAAGTATTGTCTCCTCCTTTGGCAATACCCCTTGGACCTTTTGGACTTTCTGCAATTACATGTGCCATTTCACCTAATATCGTAGGATTACTTATATCTAATAAATCTATACACTTATTTGTACAGCTAGGATAATTACATCTTCCTGCTGAAAGCCCCCATAATTTTTTTATATCTATTTCAGTTATTGTCATAAAGTCTAATTTTAATATTTAAAACATATACTAGTAATTTTATTTTTCTTTCTTCACATCTCTGCCTTCTAATCCTTTTTTACTTTGGACAATTTTAAAATTTACCTTATCATCTTTTTTTATATCTTTATTTATACAATTAGAAATATGAAAAAAAATTTCTTGAGTTTTAGTTTTAATAAAACCAAAACCCCTAGCATTATCATATTTAGTTATTATCCCATACGACAATACATTTTCTGATTTTCCTTTATAATTCTTCAATTGTTCCAATAATTTAAAATCATCTTTGTATCTTTCATCAATTTTAGCCACTATTATTATTTTTAATTCTTCACATTCTTCATAAATAGCACTATAATTTTTTTGTTTTAATGATATAGCAATATCTAAATTTTTAATTGCTTCTTTTAATAAACCAAATTTATGATATATCTTCCCAAGTGTATAATAATTTTTATGACTATTTTGATTAATCATAATTGCTTCTAATATTGTTTCAAAAGCGGAATTGACATCATTGAGCAACAAATATGTTTCAGAAAGGAAACGATATAAATAATCTTTTTTTCTATTATTAAGCAATTGTTTTATCAATTTAATTGCTTCATCATATTTCCCCAATTTGCTTGATATATATGCTTTTAATTCTATAACATAATATTTATTACATATCGGCAGATTTTGTTCAGCTTTTTCATATTCTTGATTTAAATAATATACCTTTGATAAATTATATTTACAATCTTCATCATCTTTGATACTAAGAGCTCTTTGAAGGCATTTTATAACTTCATCGATACAATTTACAATCCCTATCAAACTTTTGCCAAGTAAAAAATTGACACTGAAATATGTTGCCTTTTCTCTCTTTTTTTCACTATCATTAAATTTATCCCAAATATTATGACAGTCTCTCAAATGCCCAATAGCTTTTAAAAATTCTGATTTTGTCCATTGTTTATAGTTGCCAGTTTTTTGCAAATATGCATATGCTAATCTGTATTTCGCCACAAAATAGTTTTGTTTTATATTCAAAACTTTTTCAAAATATTCTATTGCTTTATCCCAATTTTTTAAACAATAATACTGATACCCGAGCATATACGCCCACATATATATTTTTGGTTCTTTAACTGAAAGGATTTGCAAATATTCTATTGATTTTTCGTAGTGTCCAGCTCTTGATAAACACCAAGCAACTTCTTTATAAATTTCAATCGATTTATTATATTTTAAAATTTCACAATATATTTTAATAGCATCATCCCATTTATTTTCATCTTTTAAAATTCTTGCTTTGATCAATTCTTGATCACTATAATGCATTAAAAGATATTACCTTCCCCTAATAAAAGTTTCTGATGTTTAGACAATATAGATTTGTTCACTATATCTAAGTTTTGTCTTAAAAAATTCATTGTTATTTTATGTACACTAATATCCGGTTTAATATTTTTTGCAGTGGAAAGATTGAGTTTTCCCATACTATATTCACAAGATATAAATCTATTGTTTTGATTTCCTGTTACAAGCAACTGATCAATAATCAAAACCCCTTGTGATTTTTTTAATATCTTCTCTTTTTCAATATGGTTTAGATAGCTTAATATGCTATCATAAGTCAAACATATTAAAATTTTTTGATATTCTTCGGTTGATAAATCAAATATTTTATATTTTTTCATATTGAACTTTCTGTAATGAATTGTAAACATTGCTTTATTATTTCATCAGCATCATTTTTACTACAAATCATGCGAGTGCTATCTGTGCTCCCAATCATGTATCCAAAATGTCCCAATGTATGCCTATGTTTAACATAGTAGTTGTACATTTCTTCTAATTTTAAAACAATCTTAGCATCAGAAATATAATATTTTGTATTATTATTATAAACATAATCTGTTTTAGCTTTATTTATTTCAAACATTTTAAAACTTGAACTATATATTCCTTGTTTACTAAGCATATACTTCATATGTCCTTCTAATGCTCTTAAAGCAGGAAAAGCATAACATCCATAATCAACATTCTCAATATAAGCGGTTAACAATATTATTGAACTTTTTAATAATATTTTAATATTTTCAGGGTACCCTAGTGGCAGATGCCCACATAATGCTTCAAAATTGTTAGAAATTTCTTTAGAATCAATATTTACTCTATAAGCATTTTTAAAGATAGGCTCTATTTTATCAATTCCTACTATTTCAAAAATATAACTCGCCATAATTTGAAATAACGTGGTTACTGAACCTTGTACCAACATTTTCTTGTTAGATGCATTGAAAAGAGTTATTGTTAATTTGTCTCTTCCTAAATTAAGCTTAAATCTTGTTGCTGAAGAATTTTTGTCATGTTGAACTTTTAATTGTGGATATTCTTCATTAATTTTCTTAATAATATTACATAATTTTTCTTCTTCAAAATATTGAACAATAAACCAATTATCACCTTGTATCGATAGTTTTTTTCTATCAACTAATGCTTTTCTTGCTAATTCATCAACTTTATCATTATATTTATTATTGCTATGCCCTTTGACTTTTTCAAAAACTATTTGAATTAATTCAGGTGGATATTTATTTTTCAGCACACCAACATACATTTTTGCAGTTTCACTTTTTGCTTCCCACTCTCCTGTTGCCCATTTTTCTAAACCTTCATAGTCATAGTATATTTTAATTTTTTTATACTGATTTGATATACTCCAATCAAGAGCCTGAATAACAGAAATAACTTCCCCAATAATATTTCTACTTTCTATATATAATGGATTATTATTATAACCACATAACTCATGTTCTGTAAATTTATTATCAATAATTAAAGTTCCATATGAATAACGTTTTTGGTCTTCGTTATAGCTCCCATCACAATATGCAACAACAAATCCATTAGTTACATCAGATTTTACTTGTTCGTAATAAATATCGCAGTCTATTAAATAAGCTTCAGCCTCTTCTTTACTACTAAATGCTTTAAAATCATGTCCAGAAAAACCTTTAACCGCTTTATTGCATTCATCCCAATTATCAAAAATTCCAGTGACATGCCCTTTCTTTACTGCGTAAAATTTCATATTTTCCCTCTAAAATTGATTTATTTTTTATCAATTTATAGCGAGATTGATTGTATCATTAAAATATTAATTAGTCAAAATTGTATATTTTGACCTATTTTCAAAATAAAAATTTTGGTCGTTATAAAGTTGTTGTTGTTAGCCGTTGATATTTGGAGCGAAGCGAAGAATTTTGAGACTGAAGCGTACGTAAGTGAAGTGGAGCGATTGGTACGTGAGGGAACAAAATTCAAAGCTGTAGCCCAAATAGCACCGGCGTTATAGTGTGTATACGTACTACAGGCACTATTTGCGTGTGAACAAACAGTGCCCTTATCTTTTACTTATGTATTTGTATTTCTTAAATAACCAACTTAACGATTGCAAGTTTAGCACAATCGCCTCTTCTGTTGCCAAGTTTAAGAATCTGGGTGTATCCGCCGTTTCTTTCTTTATATCTCGGTACCAAAACATCAAAAAGTTTTTTAACAACATCTTTATCTGTTATTTCGCTGTGCAATGCTTTTTTAGCATTTAAATCAGCCGGTTTTGCTTTTGTAATAAGTTTTTCTGCAAATCTTACGACTTCTTTTG
>JAQTSO010000050.1 GCA_028711215.1 Endomicrobiaceae bacterium
GATGATGGCAAACTTATAATTATTGATTTTAATAAAAATGATACATCTTTCGGCCCGCCTTCAGAAATCAGGATTAATCCGGAGCAACTTGACGATATTTTAGAACCGTATGGATATTCACTAATAAATAGTTTTGAGGTTGGGGTTAATCAGTATTGCACGGTATTTAAAAAAAATTGCTTGCAAGATAAATGGTGCTAACCATTCTACGGCGGTTTTAATTTTTCTATTTGATTTTATAACTGTTATCTATACATAATTTGTGAAAAATTGCGGGAAATATATTTAATGGGAATATATGCTGTCATTAATGCTTCTATGCTCTTCTATTGCATCTTTTGTCCCAATTATTAAATTTGCAATTCTTATTGAAAGCGGTACAATAGGATTTAGCGAAATTTTATAATTTTCAGATATTGTTTCAGTTTGTTCTGATAAATTTGTAAAGCTTTCTTCCACAGCCTGGTGAAGTCCTATTTCTGAGTTCTCCATTGATTTTGATATTCCATGTGCAACTATGAATGCTTTCTGCGAAATTGTAAATAAGACATTTCCTAATATTGGATCTATTATTGATAATGTTGCCGGGATTGCTCTAAATACTATCTCTTCCCATAGCGCTGATGTCTCATGCAACACTTCATTTTGTTCTTCGCTTACTATTGACATTTCATATACGGGATTTTCATATTCCGGAAATTCTCCAAAATCTACATCTGCCGTCGGATGCCAAGGTATATCTATTTGTAAATGAGTATTTGTGTCGGAGATACTTTCACCGGGATTTTCTGTCAAATAAATTTCTTTGATTTTTGTATTTGCCTCATTATATATTTCTGTTATTTCAGGATTTGTGACAAACAAAGTAGGATTTACAAACGGACTAAAAGTTTGTGCATTTATAATATCTTCTGCTGTTAATTTTTCTTTTTTACCTGTCTTGTTGAAATATTTAGATAATCCGGCAAGCTCATTTGTTACAATATAAAAATTCCCTGTCATCAATCCTTTTGCTATTCTGGGTATCCATGAAAGAGTCTCATTGATGAGCGCACGAGGACCATTCGCATCAGGTGTTTCCAGACCTGCAGCGGAATATAAAAAAGGCTTGTCATGTATATTTGCTTCTTCTAAAATTCTATAAATATTTCTTGCTAAAAAATATGAATTACAGCTTGATAAATTTATTGTTATGTCATTTAAATTTACTCCGTTCTCGTGAGCTTTTATTAAGCTTTTTGCTATGTCTGTGTAAGAAATGTTGTAATCACCATCAGCCTGAATATAATCAGGAGCACCATGCCCAAAAATCCTAAAATATGCTTTTTGCCCGGGCTCAAGATTTGAAATTGTATTTAAAAATTTTTGAACTGTGGAATGGTCATCTTTGTTTATTAAAAATGTTGTAATTTGTTCTTTGCTTATATTAAGATTATTCAATAACAAATTATCAAAATCACTAATTTGATCAACATTATGAGATACAAATTCAAATATAAGAGTATTATTATCTATTAAAATTATGTCCTTTGATTTATCTTTAATATCAAAATATAAATTTGTTGAAATTGAAATTATTTCATTAAACCCATTAGTGTCAATATTAAAACTTATATTGTCGCGAAATGTTTCTTCTAAGTATCGGCTTATTGCTATAGCCGCCTGATACTTTTGCTTGTCTGTTTTTAAGTAATCGGCAGTTTCTCTTTCTTCAAAAACATCATTAAATTCATCGCTGAGATAAATCTGTAAAGCTAACATGTTATTTTCAGTTTGCAATATTGATAATATTTCCTTTGTACCGCCTTGGACCATCTCCATCGTGTTTAATACACGAATAAAAGATGAATATCTTGATGGTTCTTCCTTGCGGAGTTCTATTATCGTCATCCATGTTTTTATTTCTTTGTTAACTTCGGTTACTTCTATTTTTGATTCTAAGTTAGTTATTATTTTTACAATTTTATCTTCTTTAATCTCTGTACTGTTTTTTACAAAATTTAATATCTCTATTGTCTGTGATTCTGTCAAATATTTAATAGTATCTGCATTTAATTTTGACAGTTTATTACCTGAAGGATCTGTTTCTGATAAGTAATATAGTGGTATGTTTGGCGACAGCATTAATCCCAATTCAAAATCCTTACCGGCTATATTATCAATAGTTTTATAGTTTAACGCAGATGCGTATTCAGCTATAACTTGCTGTTTGTCCTGGTCTGGTGCATTATCTATATCCGATCGTATATATGATGTTAAATCTTTAACATTTATTTTTATTCCATTATCCTGATAAAATTTGATTATTTCTATTCTTTCTTCATACGATTTAGCACCGGCGATATCTGATTTTATGATTTTTTGGTCTATTGGGCCTATATAGTTGCCTAACATTTTTACTTCAAAAACAAAATTCTTTTGAGTTCCGTCTATTGGGTCTATATAGGTACGAAACGATTCTACGCTACCCTGACTGTAGGCCTCTATTAATTCTTTTCTGTCTTGGAATGATTGTGCACGATTAATGTCATTGGCTAAAACCCGCTGAGCATTTTTGTATAATCCAGATTCTATTATCCAAGCAATTGAGCCATTAAAATATGATATTTTGGCTATTATTTCGTTTTTCTCGCCCTCTTTTAGCGTAGTATCTCCGGATCTTTCAAAAAGATATTTTGCTAGATATCCGCACAATTCTTCATTTACATGAAATGCATTTCTAACAAATATTCCCGAATAATCGCACACATCAATTACTGACCTTACATCATCAAATGATGCATTTATCTCAGGTTGCCAGCCGTACGCTATAAGATAAGCTATTTGAATCTCTTTACCACGCATAAGATAATGCATAGGTTCTGTTTCATTATATAATTTAAATCTTTCTATTCTTGACTGCCATTGTTCCAAACTGCTTGGACTGGTGGCAGACAAATCATCTGAATTTATTATTTTCATAAACAAATCTTTATCAGTTGTTGCAATTGTTCTCATTATATCTGCAAATAAATCAAATCCGTATTTATCAATAATAGTTTGTACGGCATCGGCCTGTTGTTCTTTATCGGCTATGGAGTTCAATTTTGTTACTACTATGACTTCTTGCAAATCTTTCGGTATATCACTTACGTTTCTATATTGTGATTCTATTTTACTTGCAAAAAGTGCCTTGTTATCGTTAGCAGTAATTAATTCAAGCACCATTTCTATACCTTTTACATCTAATCCTTTTGCTATAGCAGGATAATCATTGTTATCGTTTAACCGGTTGTTTACATCTTTTCTATTGCCTGCGATTTTCACGCCCGACGGATCAAATATTTCAAAAAATTTGCTCAATTCTTCTTTTTGAACATCAGCAATAGTTTTTGTATCTGTAGCCTTTGCATTTTGATATATACTTACAAGTGTTGTAGCAAAATTAGCACTTGTTATTGTGTCAGCAAATTTCTTTCTTACCGCTTCTCTGGTTTCCGCCCCTGCCTGCCTTTCAACAAAATCAAGCAAATCATTAAGACCATCTATACCTAAATTTTCTATTATTACATAATAATATTCCGGACTTAAACGCTTGGCGCCTGCATTAAAAAACCAACTGCCACCCCAGCCTTTGCCTGACAATTTATTGAAATCTGAATCCCAAGCTTTAAAATATTCCAATAAAGCATTCTCATCTCCGGCTCTATAAGCTTTTACGGCATCAGCTACTCCCTGAGCAAAATCTCTGCTTGTAGCATCGGTTGATCCTGTCATTGTTTTCAATTCTTCTGCGGAAACTTTTTCACCTTGAAATCCTTCAATGTTTGAGGCATCTGCATTTGTTAAAACTTCCCATTTTTTAACTGTACCTGATCCGTATGTTTGCGTCAGATAATCATCTAATTCATTCAAATTCTTTTGCGCACTTATTTTATTTGAATCTTGTATGATAACATTTCCGCTTGTATCTAAACTTAAGGTAATAAAATGATCAAAAATTCCGTCGTTATTTGAAGAAACTCTCAATATAACTTTACCGTCTTCGCCGGATAACAATTTTTTAATGTCGTCAGCAGTTACATTTTTATACCCTTCATAATTATTGTCCATTATTGAAAGTGCAAGTTGCACAGCATACATGCTTATGTTTATATTTTTAGCATTTTTATCTGTCAAATTATTATTTTGAGAGAATGTGCCGGAAGCTATATCTATCGCGAGAGCTTTAACAAATGCCGTTATTCCTTTTCCTTCATCCCCTAACACAGAAAGCAATGAATAGAACGAACAATTAAGTATTGAACCGCCGTTATTAACAACGTTATTTAAATAATCCGTGAATAATTTTATACTTGCATCATCCGTATCAACTGCTTTTAACTCTTCCTGAAGTTTTGGCAAAAGAATATTTTGTATATATTCTTCCTGTTCATTAGAATTCGTTAACATACTTTGAATTATTTGATTAGTTGTTTCTGCATCTTTACCGTAACCTAAAAGTTTGCCATTGCTTATGATTACTTCCCCAATTCCTAATAATTTAAAGGATTTTGAATTATTCACAAATTGTGCGATATCTGTAATATTAGTGACTCTGCAATCACCATTAAAGTCATATATTAGTTTTAGTGCTATGTTTATATTTTCATTCGTATCAGTTGAGAATATTTTTAAGTTTTTCTTAACTTCTATATATGCTCCGTTGGAAGCTGTACTCCAAACGCCGTCACTGCCAAGAATCATCGCCATAACATTGCTTCCCTGGATCAATGCTCCGTCGGCGGTGCTACTCTCTTCAATATCCATTCCATTTAGATGAGAGCCTTTTTTTACTATGTCACCGTTTGATAATTTTTTAACTTTGTTGTTTGTTATTCCTATCCTGCTGATGTCAGTCAGAGTATATGTACTGCCGTCAGGATTTAACTGTGCTTTGGCTATCGTTTGTGCCAACTTAATATCTTTTGATTCTGTTTTGTTTCCTTTGCTGTCTTTACCAAAATCACTTTCAGCTTCTACACCGTATATATTTGCATTTTCAGAATCTTTTACATCCAAATACCCGTCAATCACACTGCCGTTTGACCCTATTTTGCCAACGAATGTTCCGTCTATCGGCATAGCTCCTTTTTCATAAACATAAGAGGCATCAACTCCTACAAAAACAATTCCTTTTTTTGTAAACAACAATGTTGACGTAGTAATAGTACTCATATCTATCATTACTCCGTAACCTCTTTCTATTGTAGCGCTGTTTGCCTTATTTGCAAGAAACATTGCATGTGCAAAATCCGCATCTGATACCATTATTTTATCTTTGTTTTGATTCAATAAATTTTGAACATTTTGTCCATTTGATAATTTAATAGGCTTATCATCTTTGTCTTGTAAAATATATTCTCCGTTTTTAACTTGTCCATAACCTAGTATAACCCCGTCCTCATAAACTGCTCCGTTTGAACTGTCAAAATATACTTTTTTACCTGAACTTTCCGGTGTAATATCCGTTACGCTTTGAGGTAGTATGCCAAGCTTATTTATCTCAGCAAGATCTTCCGCAGAGAAATTTTTTGATGACCACGTTCCATCTTTAAAATTGAATTTTAAGCTCGATTGATATTTAAAAACACTGTTTCCGTTTTTGTCTTTGTTTACAGACCACGCTTTTTGAGTAACAGTGTCAATTAAATATTGGTTGCCGTTTACATCAGTATATTTAATTATATACGAAGGAAGATGATCTACATTGACATTAATTTCATAAGAAGTTTTCAATGCTTTTAAATATGTGCTCTTACCGTCGCACGAAGTATTTCCAAAGATCAATATTGAATCATAAGTATTGTCTTTAGGATCCCAATGAACTATTCCTGCCGGAGTAAATCCCGAATATACGGTGCCATCTCTGTCATTAGTCAATCCGTTTTGTCCATCTGATATAAGTATCGGCTGTCCGTTTGAATCAGTCGGTCTATTTTTTCCTTCATCTTTAGGATATGAATTATTTTTGATTTTTTCGTATTGTGCATTTACGATATCTTCAAAACCTGAATATTGACCTGTTGAATCTGAAACTTTATACTTATCGGATTCAGGATCATATTTCATTGTTCCTATCTGCACTCCTGAATCATATAATCCATGTGATTCGACATTATATACGACAGATGTCCCGCCATCATTAAAAACAGTATAAACGTTGCCGGCATCAACCATATTTCCTTTTTTATCCCTGCATGATACAAGAACTCCTTGTGCAAAAGCTTTTGTTTTCACTTTTTCGGCAGAAGATTTTAATTTCTCTTTATCTCCGCTTTTTACAGCATCAGTCATATCGGTGGCAACATCTGCTAACTGATCACCGGTTATATCTCCGGAAAATCCGGCCTGTTGTCTGTCGTTAATGATAAGGCCTGATTGCCCTACTTTAACATTACCCTGAGAATAATAACAACCGCTTTTTTCGCTATAATTTAATTGCCAACCCTGATTTTTAAGAGAACTGTCGTACTTATCTTTCATTTGTTGGTATGTATTGAAATCGGATGCTTTTACGTTCCATGATTTATCAGGATTATTTACATCAGGCACAGTTATAGTTGGATTACCACCATTATCCATCTTAACATCATCGCCTTTAATAACTGTTCCATTTTGTGTTGTTAAAGATACGTTTCCATCACCTGCAATTTTTACAGAACCGCCTGTTCTTGCCTGTGTTGCATTCAATTTCTGTAAATCTGTAATAAATTTAGTTGCATCCTGTATGCTTACGGCATTTACTGTGGTGGTTTGGCTTCCGGCAGTAGTAATGCTTAAATTTATAACACCGGTACCGGTAGAAGGATCATAATCATATGAACCGGAACCTAAGCCTGCTTTTTCAACCGCTTTGGCAGTTTTATAATCTCTGCCAAAAGCATCCACATCTTGTATGGTATCAGTATCAATAACACCTAAATTTGTTGGCGTATTCAGCTGGAATTTTTGTTTTGCAGGATCATAAGTTACTGTAACTTCTTTATCACCTGTAGCATTAGCCGAATCTACCGCATGCTGTAATCCATTCATAAAATTACTTAACGCTTCAGGAGTAGCAGTTTCCGGTTCTGAAAGATCTAATATTATGCTTTCTCCTTTTTTGTCAGGTACAGGAATTTCAGCGCTTATTTTTCCGTCAATACCTACAGTAATCTTTGTTCCATTACCAAACTCTTCTTTTAATGCTTGACCGGCACCCAGAGCCTGCATTGCACCGTCAGGCGTTACTGCTCCATCCTGTAATGCTTTGTTTAAATTATCCAATGATTTTTTATCTAATAAATTTTTACCGTCTTTATCTTTTATCTCAGATATTTCTGTCTTTACTATTGTGCCTTTATCTTCATCACTCATCGCATTATATGCATCTTCGCTTATAACTGCTTTGTTCTTATCCTGTTCATTCTTTATTTTATCTCTTGTCTCCTGAGATTCACTCGCTTTCTTTTGCTCTTCCGTCATATTCGCTATTATACTCTTTGCTTTCTGCTGATCTGCCTGATACCTTCTATTATCTGCCTCGTAATCGCTTTCACCTGCTTTTTTCTTTTCTGTTTCCGGATCATCCGGAACTTCAACATTACGTGTTATCGCAACTAATTTTGTGTAAGTTTGTGCTTCTGTCCAGTGTATTGTGTATGATTTTGAATGGCTTACTCCGAGGTTATCTGTATAACTATAACTGTATGTTCTTGAACGGGATATATACCTTACAAATTCTCTAGGCTCCATTGTCGTTACTTTTACTATCTTAGCTCCGGCTATCTCTTTCATCTTTTCCGCACTTATAGCCTCGGCACCTTTTGCCTCTGCAACTCCTTTGGAATCTGTCAATACCATTACTCTGCCGTCTTCCATTACCGCACTATATCCAAATATACTTACTATATTGCCACTCTCATCTTTGCCTTCTGCATTGTTTCCGCTCAATGCTAATTTTATTGACTCAGCATCTAGCACTAGCGCCTTACCTTCAATTACATTACTATCTGTTAAACTATAATTACCGTCCGCCAATTTTGTTACCGTTACATAATGGTCCTCGTTTACCCATACTATACCGCTCTCGCCTTCTGCAAGTCCTGTTAAAAATCCTTCCAAATCTGTTGCATAGCCTACCGCTTCTTTTCCGTATGACTGCAATACTGAACTTATTGCATCCATACTTGTCAGTAACTGATTACTTCCTGACTCTATACTTTCCTTATTATTTGCTACAAATGCTCCGGTTGATATATCTGCCAATAGAGCCTGTAATGCAAATACTCCTTTACTTGCTCCGTTCAATATATTTGCTAATGCATCTGTAGCACAATTTATTATCTGTCCGCCTTGTGCAAACAACTGTTTCAATAATCCTATCGCTTCTTCCAATAAACTCTTATCTAAACTGTCTAATTGGTTGCTTATCTCTTCTTCACTTACTCCGCTCTGTTTTGACAACTGTTCAACTACTTCTTCATATCCTTCGGGCTTTGTCTCTTCCTGCTTTGTCTGCTCTGTAATTACAGAGGGTTCCTCTCCTTCTGACTTGTCTCCAGCTTCCTTTCCAAACAAACTCTTTACTCGATCAGCGATACTTTTGCTTTCTGTTTCGCTCGTGCTCGTAAGGTTTGTGGCTCTGCCGGCTAATCTGTTAAGAACAGTTGCTACTGTTTTTGTTTTAAAACCCGTTTTCTTGCTTACCGCTTCTATCTTCTGATTATATTGAGCCAATTCCAATTCTTTTTTTCTGAAACTTTTTTGTCCATTTTCAGCGCTGTCGTTGTATTCGCCCAATCCCTCTTCTTGTGCCAACTGTCCGATTTTTCGTTCTAGAAGGCCTGTTCTCTTGTCGTCTTTCTTCGGACTCGTATCTCCCAACTTTGTCGTCATTATCTCGCCGTCCACTATTGCACCTACAGTCTCTCCGTTTTCCAACAATGACCCCTCTACTCCTTCGCTCATGCTGCGCATTCTATTTTCATCTATTGCGGAATTAGGATTAAAATACGATTTTACATCCGTATAAGAAACACTCTGTCCGGCACTCTCTGTTGCCATCTCCTGTTGCTGTTTTTTATTTTCATATATACTCGTGTATTCACTTGCATAAATAGGCAGGTTGGCTATATTTACTATAAAACAGACTGTCACTAACAATGATATGCTCTTTCTGAACACATGGTTTTGCATGTAATTATTGGCATATTGCTTGATTGTGTTTTTTGCCTTTTTTATACTAAACACAGCTGTCACCTTTTATTAAAACTTTTTCTATATTCATAAATCCTCCAAATAAAAAACCGGTTTTGGTCTATCAAACCAAAACCGGTTTTCTATATTCTTTTATTTTTATATTCTCAGATATTTCTTTTCTTCTTACCGTCAATATTACAAATAATAGAAACATCAGCAGTCCTAAACCTGCCACACCTGCGCTGTAATCTTCTTCAACATTTTCATACAGCCTGTAGAGCTTGTTCATTATTAGATAACTTGTGTATTTGTAAAACTGTTTGCCGTTGCTGTTCCACGTTTTTATTTCTTCTCTTCGGTCATTGATTATTCCGTTATCGAACAACGTATTGACCGGACTGGGTGATTCTTTATTTTCATCTTTTGCAGACTCTACAGTTTTTGCTTCGTTTCCCAAAAACAATCCGTATAAACTTTCGGCTATTTTGTTTGATATTCCGGCAAGGGAATCATTGCAGCTTACAAAAATTTCGCTGACCGGATTATGAGCAGTGCTGGCAAGTATCACAATTAAACTGTTGCGCCCTTCCTGGCTGCTGGGAGTAAAACCGTTGATTAACATGCACAAAAATATAAACAAAACCAGTGTTTTTTTTACAATAATGAATTGAAACAACTTAACAGTAAATTGTCTATCAACAATCTCTCTCATTGCTCCGCCTCTTTGTATTCATGAAAACTATATATCATTTACCGTTTTTTTTTCAACATCTTTCGCAACTGCTCTGTATTTCTGAAATGATATTATAACTTAAACTTGTATAATCTTATTAAAATATCTGTGAATTTTTTGTGGAATCAGTAATGTGCCTTGTTTACAATCAAAATGGTGCTAATTTTATAATGGCTTTAATTTTTCCATTCAATTTTGTATTTTCAAAGCTTGTGTATTATTCGCTCCTATTTTATAACGAATTTAATATTTGGGCTACACTTTTGTATTTTGCTTTTTCATGTACCGTTTCACTCGCGTACACCGCAGTCGCAAAATACTTCAGTTCGCACCAAATCTTAAATTCTAACTAAAACTACAAAACTAGTCTTAACAACACGACAACTATAAAACACAAATCACTGGTTCTGAATAGCGCCCATCGGGCAGTATTTTATACATTTATTGCATTTAATACATTTTGCCTGGTCTATCTCGGGAAGTTCATAATTTTTTTGCGAGATGGCATTTACAGGACAAACTTTTATTGCAGGGCAACGGTGGT
>JAQTSO010000158.1 GCA_028711215.1 Endomicrobiaceae bacterium
AAGTCAACCAAAACTAAATTATCCTTACTTACCAAATTTGAAAATGCCATGCTCAAAGCAAGACGTCTTTTCTGTTTTGACATTTTTTGGAAATAACTTTTTGGCTGCGGACCAAATACAATACCGCCTTTTCTCCAAAGAGGTGAATTTCTTTGTCCGGCTCTTGCATTGCCTGTTCCTTTCTGTTTCCAAGGTTTTGCACCGGAGAATGCAACCTCTCCTCTTGTTTTTGTTGAATGAGTTCCGGCTCTTTTATTAGCCATGTATCCCGTTGTTATTTCGTGAAGCAAAACTGTCGAAACTTCAGTGTTAAAAAACTCCGGAAGTTCGAACTTTCCTTTTTCTTTTCCGTCTACCGTATAAACTTTTGTATCCATTATCTTCTCGTCCTATTTACAAATTTTATTTTTTAGCCTTTTTTTCTTCTTTCTTGACAACAACAGCAGGAATTTTTTTCAATGTATTGTTAACTATAAGAGTTGCTTTTTTAACAGCCGGTACTGCTCCTCTTACCAGCAAAACATTTTTTTCAATGTCAACATTTACAACAAGCAGTTTTTGGATTGTGACTGTATCCTGGCCTAAACGGCCCGACATTCTCATTCCTTTTACTACTCTCTGTGGACCTTGTGAACCTGAAGAACCTCTTGCTCTTGTTCTGTCAGAAGCACCTCTGGTAACAGGCTGTTGTGAGAAGTTATGTCTTTTAATAACACCCGCAAAACCTTTACCTTTTGAAATTCCTGTTACATCAACATAATCTCCTGCTTTAAAAATATCTGCTTTGATTTCCTGACCAACTGTTAAACCTGAAACGTCGTTAGTCCTGAATTCTTTCAATATTTTTTTTGGAGTAATATTGTTTTTCTTCAAATGTCCTACTTGTGCTTTAGTGAGTTTTTTTTCTTCTATATCCGAAAAACCCAACTGAACCGCATTATAACCATGATTTTCAATGGTTTTTATTGCAGTAATTACACACGGACCTGCTTCTATTACCGTAACGGGCACAAGATTGCCTTTTTCATCAAATACTTGTGTCATACCAACTTTGGAACCTATTATTGATTTTAACATAATTTCTCTCTAATACAATTTTTTATTACATCTTTATTTCAATATCAACACCGGCAGGAAGATCTAATTTCATTAATTCTTCCACTGTGGATCCTGACGGTTCACAAATATCAACCAATCTCTTGTGAACTCTCATTTCAAACTGTTCTCTTGATTTTTTATCCGCATGAACAGATCTGTTAACTGTGTATTTCTTAATATTTGTAGGAAGCAGTACCGGACCGGTTATTGTTGCTCCGGTTCTTCTTGCCGTTTCTACAATTTTCTTAAGAGAATCATCCAACATTTTGCAATCATAAGAACGAAGTTTAATTCTTAATCTTTGTGTTTGAGGCTGACTTGCTGCTACTTTTTCATTTGACATAGTTATTATTCCTATATTATAGTTACGCTATTATTTCAGTTACAACACCGGAACCTACAGTTCTTCCGCCTTCTCTGATTGCAAATCTAAGTTGTGTTTCCATTGCTACAGGCATTATCAATTCAATGTCCATAGTTATATTGTCTCCGGGCATTACCATTTCTGTTCCAGCCGGCAAATGTGCTACTCCGGTTACATCTGTTGTTCTGAAATAAAACTGCGGTCTGTATCCCGTGAAAAACGGAGTATGTCTTCCGCCTTCTTCTTTCTTCAATATGTATACTTGTCCTTTGAATTTCTTATGCGGTTTAATTGAGCCCGGTGCTGCCAAGACCTGGCCTCTTTCTACCTGGTTCTTTTCTATTCCTCTTAACAATACTCCTACGTTATCTCCTGCTTGCGCATCATCCAATAACTTTCTGAACATTTCTATTCCGGTCGCCACTGTCTTCTTCGTGTCTTCCGTTATTCCTACTATTTCCAAGTTGTCTCCGACTTTTACTTTTCCTTTCTCAATTCTTCCTGTTGCTACTGTTCCTCTTCCTGTTATCGAAAATACATCTTCTACGCTCATCAAGAACGGTTTGTCTATATCTCTCTGCGGTAACTTTACATTTTCATCTATCGCATCCATCAATGCCATTATTGAATCTATTCCTTCTTTATCACCTTGTAACGCTTTTAATGCACTCCCTCTGATTATTGCCGTCTTATCCCCGTCAAAGCCGTACTTCGTTAACAATTCTCTTACTTCCATCTCTACCAAATCCAACAATTCTTTATCTTCTACCGCATCACATTTATTCAAAAATACCACTATATTAGGTACGTTCACCTGTCTTGCCAACAAAATATGCTCTCTTGTCTGCGGCATCGGTCCGTCTAATGCGCTTACTACCAATATTGCTCCGTCCATCTGTGCCGCACCCGTGATCATGTTCTTTACATAATCTGCATGGCCCGGACAATCTATATGTGCATAATGTCTCTTTTCTGTTGAATATTCTACATGGCTTACTGATATTGTTACAATCTTGGTATCATCTCTTCTTCCCTGTGACTCTGATGCTTTTGCTACCTGATCGTATGATATATATGTCGCTAATCCTTTATCTCCCAACACTTTTGTTATCGCTGCTGTCAATGTCGTTTTACCGTGGTCAACGTGTCCGATTGTCCCTACGTTTACATGCGGTTTTGATCTATCAAATTTCTCTTTTGACATTTTCTTCTCC
>JAQTSO010000009.1:0-28457 GCA_028711215.1 Endomicrobiaceae bacterium
ATGAAGAGAGATTTTTACGAAGTCCTAGGAGTACAAAAAGGTGCCTCCCCAGATGAAATCAAAGGGGCTTACAGAAAACTGGCAATGAAATATCATCCCGATAAAAATCCGGGTGATAAAGTTGCTGAAGATAAATTTAAAGAAATAAACGAAGCCTACGATGTATTATCCGATACTAAGAAAAAACAAACATATGATTCATTCGGACACGAAGGTATAAGCGGAATGGGTGGTAACGGCGGAGGTGGCAGTTACCAACAGTACGGCAATATGGGTGACATGGGCGATATTTTCGGTGATATATTCGGTGACATTTTTGGCGGTGGAGGAAGAGCATCAGGCGGCAGACGTTCAAGCCAGAGACAGCAGAGAAGAGGCGAAGATTTACAATATGAACTTGAAGTTTCATTTCTTGATGCAATGAACGGAAAAGAAGTTGAACTTAAAGTTCCCAGAAAAGAAACATGTTCAACCTGTGGCGGAAGCGGAGCAAAACCCGGCACATCTACAAAAACATGTCCGAAATGTAAAGGCAGAGGTCAGGTCAGCGTAAGCCAGGGATTTTTCTCATTTGCACAGACATGTCCGCAGTGCAGAGGCGAAGGACAGATTATTGAAAATCCTTGTTCCACATGCAGAGGAACAGGAACGGTTCAGACAACGCATACGGTAAAGGTAAAAATTCCGCAAGGTGTAACCGAAGGCACTACATTAAGGGTTTCGGGTGGCGGAAATGCAGGCCCAAACGGGTCACAGTCCGGTGATTTGTACGTTATTATCAGATTAAGACAACAACAAAATTTCCAAAGAAAAGAAGATGATTTATATACGGAAATAAAATTAACTTATGCACAGGCAGTACTCGGTTTGGATTACGATGTTCCGGTTCTTGAAGGGCATGTCAAAGTTAAAATTGCACCGGGTACACAACCCGGGACAACTCTAAGAGTCAGAGAGCAGGGATTTCCAAAACTAGGCAGAAGAGCCAGAGGTGATTTGTATGTTAAAGTAACTGTTCATGTCCCTAAAAATTTGAGTAATGAACAGAGAAAAGCATTGTTTGAATATGCAAAATCAATGGGCGAAACTGCTTCGGATGCAACCTCAACCAGCGATAGTATTTTTAAAAAGATATTTAAATAAATCAGGATTTAGCCTATAATTAAAACAGAACATATCTTACATTTATTCTTGTCTATTGCCTTTAACAGCAAAAAATGGTATAAAACAAGGATAGATAAATGGGGAGAACACCATGCAAATAAACATCACAGCAAGGCATTTGAAATTGACTGATGCAATTGATGCATACGTTAAACAGAAAATTTCAAAAGTAGGTAAATTTTTTGATGGCGATTCGGTATGGGCTCATGCGATTTTGTCAGTTGAAAAAAATAGACAAATAACAGAAATAGTATTTCATGCGTACGGGAAAGCGTTTAGAGCGAAAGAAGAATCTGACGATTTGTACGCATCAGTAGATTTGGCAGTAGATAAATTAACAAAACAACTCAAAAAACAAAAAGAAATTTCAAAAACTCACAGAAAAGAAAATCTAAAAGTAATTAAATCAAAAAAAATAGAGACGGAAGTATTTTCGTTGGACGTTATGGAAGATTCCAGAACTAAAATATCCGAAATAAAGAGATTTGACGTGAAACCGGTTTCCATTGAAGATGCAATAACGGAAATGGATACTTTTCATTATAAAGTTTATATGTTTCTAAATTTATCCACAGATAAAATAAATGTTTTGTACAGAAGTGATAACGGATCGTTGGTAATGCTTGAACCTGAATTTTAATTTTAAAATAATATAGGTGTTTTTTTGGGAGGAAGTGCAATGAATATCATGGACTTTTTGAGCGAAGATTCAATTATTGTTGACTTGAAAGCTCAAAACAAGAAAGATGCGATTATTGAGTTAATTGAACATTTGAAAACAACAAAAAAGGTTAAAAAAACCGATGAAATTGTTGAAGTTGTTTTAGAGAGAGAAAAATTAGGTTCTACCGGTATCGGACAAGGGGTTGCCATACCTCACGGGAAAACCGATGTTTTAAGTGAACAAGTAGGTGTTTTGGGAATATCTAAAAAAGGTCTGGAATTTAATTCTCTTGACGGAGAACCTGTATATATCGTGTTTTTGTTAGTGGGTCCCGTCGAAGTTACGGGACAGCATTTAAAAGCTTTATCAAGAATTTCAAGATTATTTAAAGATAAATTCTTAAGACAGGCAATTAAAAATGCAGAAACAAAAGAAGAAATGGTTAAAATTATACAGCAAGAGGACGCTTATTGATGAAAGTGCTCAAAGTAGGCACTTTTTTTGACGAAAAATCTCGTGATTTTAAACTAGAATTAATTGCCGGAGCGGACGGTCTGGACAGACTCGTTACTGTTCCCGACGTAAACAGACCGGGTCTTGCTTTTACCGGTTTTTTTGAGCATTTACCTTATGAAAGAGCACAAATAATAGGAATAGCGGAATTTACATTCCTCAAGACATTGTCGCACGAACAACAAATCAGCATTTTAAAAAAAGTTTTCTCACCCAAACAGGTTCCTTGTTGTATTATAACAAGGGGTTTTGATGCATTGCCATCAATGATAGAAGTATTCACAGAACTTAAAGTTCCGCTTTTAAAAACATCTTTAACGTCATCCCAATTGTTGAGCGATTTAATATATTATTTTGACGAAAAACTTGCATTGTCGGAAAAATTGCACGGTGTTTTATCAAATGTTTACGGGCTTGGTGTTTTTATAAGAGGCAAATCCGGGATAGGCAAATCCGAATGTGCATTAGAACTTGTTAAACGAGGACATATGCTGGTTTCAGATGATATTGTTGAAATTACAAAAAGATCAGGGCATATTTTAGTCGGAAAAAGTGCAGGCATAAGTAAGCATCATATGGAAATTAGAGGTATCGGCATAATAGATATACAAAGAATGTTTGGTATAGCAAACATATTGGATGAATCAAAAATAGAACTCGTAATAAACCTTATTGAATGGGACGAAGCAAAAAAACATGAACGTTTAGGAATAGACGAACATTATACGGATATTTTGGGCGTAAGTGTCCCTGAATTAACAATCCCTGTCGGTGCCGGCAGAAACTTAGCGATTATCGTTGAGACAGCAAGTTTAAACCAGAGATTAAAAAACAGAGGTCATTTCTCAGCGTTGGAATTAAGCAAAAAATTAATGGCCCAGTTAAACAAATCAAAAAATGAAAAATAATTTTTTAATAATTTCCGGCATATCCGGTGCAGGCAAAAGTAAAGTATTGAATATACTTGAAGATTTCGGTTTTATCTGTATAGACAATATGCCTATGGATTTTATTTTTAAATTTATAGATTTATGCAAAAAAGATAAAAAAAAATATAAAAACGTGGCTTTGAGCATAGATATAAGATCCGGCAAAAATATTTCAAAAATATCAGATATCCTTAAAAAATTAAAACAGTTAAAAATAAGAAATGAAATCTTTTTTTTAGATGCCGATGACAGCACTTTGGTAAAAAGATATTCCGAAACAAGAAGAAAACATCCTTTGGGGACAATGGTAAAAGAAGCTATTGCCCAAGAGCGCAAAAAGCTTGAAATTATAAAGAATCTTGCAAGCCATCAAATAAATACAACCGATATGACAATAGGCGAATTAAAAAACAGACTGGCGTATTTAATAGGCATATCTTTAGATGACAGACAACTGTTTTTGACACTGATGTCATTTGGTTTTAAGTATGGTATAGCCCAAGAGGCAGATATCGTATTTGACGTAAGATTTATTTCAAATCCGAATTATGTCAGCAGGTTAAAAATGAAAACAGGCAAGGACAGCACAGTCGTAAAATATATTGAAAAACAAAAAGAATATAATACTTTTTTCAATAAAATTTCAAACTTGTTAAAATTTTTATTGCCCAGTTATATCAGAGAAGGCAAAAGCCAGTTAACAATAGCAATAGGTTGTACGGGTGGCAGACACCGTTCGGTAGCCACTGCAGAAAAGCTATCCAAATTTTTTATAAAAAATAAATATAAAGTTGCCGTATATCACAGAGATATTTCAAAAGCAGGATAACAAATGAACTATAAAATAGTTGCTATCGGCGGCGGAAGCGGGTTGTCGACTCTTTTAAGAGGTTTGAAAAAATATCCCCTGGATATAACTGCGGTTGTTGCAGTTTCCGATGACGGCGGAAGTTCAGGAAAATTAAGAACAGAACTCGGAGTTTTACCTCCCGGCGATATAAGAAACTGTCTGGTTGCATTATCGGAAGAAGAAAGTTTAATGGCAAAACTGTTTCAATACAGATTTCCAAAAAAAGGCTCATTATCAAACCATTCTTTTGGTAATTTATTTTTAACGGTGCTGTCGGCGATATCAGGCGGGTTTGATAAAGCAATTTCAAATGCAAGCGATGTTTTGGCAATAAAGGGAAAGGTTTTACCGGTTTCTTTGGAAAATGTATCCTTAAAAGCTATGCTTATAGACGGGCAACAAATAAAAGGTGAGAGCAAAATTTCTAAAAGTAAAAAAGCTATACAAAAAGTTGAAATTTATCCTAAAAATGCAAAAGTTTCAAATGAAGTTATAGATTCAATTTTGAAGGCAGATTTTGTTGTGTTGGGACCGGGTTCTCTGTATACGTCGGTTATTGTTAATTTATTATTTGACGGAGTGCTCCCTGCTTTAAAAAAAACAAAAGCAAAAAAAATATATATATGTAATATCATGACAGAAGTCGGAGAAACAACAAACTTTAATTTAACAGACCATATTTCTGCTATAGAGAAACATTCATATAAAGAAATACTGGATGTAGTAGTGGTTAATAACGGCAAAATAACAACACCGGTTGCCAAAAGGTATGCAAAAGAGTTTTCGGTTCCGGTGGAAGTTGATACAAATAGATATAAAAATGTTAAAATGATAAGGAAAGATTTTGTTTCACACACACAATATGCACATCATGATTTTGAAAAATTGGCAAAGACAATCTTTTCTATAATTATTGAGGATAAAAGAAAATGATAAAAATTTTGATTGTTTCTCATTGCGGGCTTACAGATGAATTAATTAAAACAGCAGAAGCCATAACGGGTAGTCATGATAATTTATTTTCTGTGCAAAAAGATATCAGTGATGATAATTTAGTAAGTTTGCAGGAAAGAATTGCAAATGTTTTAGATGAAATCAATGATAAGGAAAAAGGAGTTTTGATATTGACAGATATGCTCGGAGGAACACCTTGTAACGCATCGCTTCCCATGTGTAAAAAATTCAATGTGGAAGTTTTAACAGGTGTTAATTTGCCGATGATAATATCAGCTGTATTTGCAAGTAAGTCGGCAATAAATGCAAAAGAATTAGCAGATAAAGTTTTATCCGATGGTCAAAAAAGTATAGTAAATGCGAAACAGTTATTGTTGGAAAGACTAAAATAAGAAGCTTTTTTGTCGGGCGGATTTACAAAACAAACCGAAGAAGTTTTTGCCAAGTTTATTCAGTTGTTAAAAGGAGTGTGTTATCATGGGGATTGAAGTTATAAGAATTGATGACAGATTAATACACGGTCAGATTGTACAAGGGTGGCTCAAAATAGTTTTTGTTAACAAGATATTGGTTGTGTCTAATGAAGTGGCGAGTGATGAAATGCAAAAAGCTTTGCTTTCGATGGCCGTTCCCAGTACAGTGGAATTATCAATAAAAAATATTAAAGATGCCAGTTTTGAAATAATAAACAATGTCTATGAAAAAGAAAAAGTAATGATATTATTTTCTAATCCAAGTGATATTGTAAAAATGATAGATAACGGAGTTAAATTTCATTCCATAAATGTAGGCGGTATGCATTTTGTACACGGTAAAAAACAATTGTTATCAAATGTTTCCGTTGACAGTAATGATATAAAAGCTTTTTTAAAATTGATATCCTGCGGAATAGAACTTGAATCAAGGATTTTACCTGATGATGAAAGGCATAGTATTTCCGAAACAATTAAAAAAGAAGCAAGTTTTTTGAAAATAAGAGATTAATAAAAATGAAAAAAATAAAATTTATATTCGGTATTCATAACCATCAACCGGTCGGTAATTTCGACTGGGTTTTTCAAAAAGGGTACGATGTCGCATACAAGCCGTTTATGGATGTTATGCTCAAACATAAAAATATTAAATGGAATTTACATGCAAGCGGTATTTTATGGGATTTTTTAATAAAGAAAAAATCATACATTTCAAATATAAAAAAATTAATAACCAAAGGTAATCTGGAAATTTTGTCAGGCGGTTATTATGAACCGATTTTATCGGTAATTCCTCAAAAAGACAGAACAGGACAGATAAATCAGTTGTCGAAATTTATAAAAGATACTTTTGATTATAATCCGACAGGTGCATGGATTGCAGAAAGAGTTTGGGAACCGTCAATGGTTAAAGATTTAACAGATTCCGGTATAAAATACATTGCATTAGATGATGTTCATTTTAGTTCATCCGGAGCGGATGTTAATTCTCTGAAAGGCTATTATACTACCGAAGATCAGGGACACAGCCTCAGCGTATTTCCCATAAGCCAAAAATTAAGATATTTTATTCCGTTTCAGGATGTCAATGTTTGCATTGATTATTTCAGATATCTTGCAAATGAAGATAAAGAAGTTGTTCTTGTTATGGCAGATGACGGTGAAAAATTCGGTATGTGGCCGGGCACTTATAAACATGTTTATGAACACGGATGGCTTGATAAATTTTTAACCGCAATAGAAAAAAACTCGGATATAGTTGAAACTGTTACGTTCAGTGAAGTTTTAAGTACCGTAAAACCTCAAGACAGAATTTATTTACAAACAGGTTCTTATTTTGAAATGTCAGAGTGGACTTTGCCTCCTCAGGTTCAAAATAATTATGATGATTTTGTCAGACAAAATGAAAATAATGAGCAATTTAAGCCGTTTATAAGAGGCGGGTTTTGGCGGTCTTTTTTAAGCAAATATGACGAGTCTAACAATATGCACAAGAAAATGATCAGAATAAGCAACAAAATAAATAGTTTTGTTGAAAAGGGCAATATAATTGATCAGAATTTATTTAAAGCATTATATGCGGGGCAATGCAATTGTGCTTATTGGCACGGCGTTTTCGGAGGATTGTATTTGCCGCATTTAAGAAATGCCGTATACGAACAATTATTAAAGGCTGAAAATCTTTATAATGAATTAGTGCCGGCTAAACCTTCATGGTTTAAATCTGATTTTGACTGTGACGGTGTTGATGAATTGCTTTATGAAAGTAAGATTCAAAATATTTATGTTGCCCAAACCGGCGGAACAATTTTTGAATTTGATCTTTTAAAGAAAAACCATAATTTATTCAATGTATTAACAAGAAGATATGAGGGATACCATAAAAAATTAAAAGATGCCATAGATAATAATAAGGTATCTGATTCCCAGGAGTTATCAAGCATACATTCCGATGAAGTTAAAGTTAAAGAACTCGGATTAGAAAACCATTTAAATTATGACTGGCACAGAAAATCATCGCTGATTGATCATTTTTTACATAAAGATACATCATACGATGATATTTATTCGGTTAAATTCAGGGAACAGGGTGATTTTGTTTTGGGGCAGTATGCACTAAATATCAAGTCCGATAAATTGGAGCTTTCAAGAACCGGCACTGTATGGATTGATGATGTAAGTGCAAAAATAGAAATTAAAAAAAATATAATACCTCTTAAAAAAGAAGGCTATGAAGTTGAATATAAAATAAAAAATTTAGAAAATAAAGCTTTAAGTTTTATGTTTGCGGTTGAACAAGTTTTTGCATTTTCACAAAAAACTTTAGATGATAATGTTCAATTGGATAATACAAATTCCTGGACAAGAAATGATGAGAATTTTCAATTTGCAGTAACGGTTTTAAGTTCAAAAAAATGTAAATTTTGGATAGTTCCTATAGAAACGGTTTCAACATCAGAAAACGGATATGAAAAAACCTATCAGGGGACAACAGTTTTTAATGTTTATAAGTTTTCTCTTAAAGCAAAAGAAGAATTTGTTTTTACATTAACAACAACGGTAAAAACCGGAGAAATAAAATGATTGAAATAATCATAATATTATCAATACTCGGTGCATTTTTAAGTTTGGATATAACCATGTTTGGTCAGTTTATGGTTTCAAGACCGATATTTGCAGGACCTTTGATAGGTTATATTCTTGGAGATATCAATACAGGATTCTGGCTTGGGATGATAGTTGAGATGATGTGGATAAATACAATCCCTTTAGGAACATCAGTACCTGTGGATTTAACAATGATGACGGTGTTGTCGGTTTCATGGAGTTGTTTGCATTTTAAAGGCAGTCAGGATGCGGCAATATTTGCACTTGCAATTGCCATACCGTTTGCTTATTTGTACAGAGAAGTTGATGTTGCCGGAAGATTATTTAATACAAAAATAATGCATTGGGTAGAAAGAGGAATAGAACAGGGTAAAGAATACAGGATATCGCTGGGTTTATATTCAGGGTTAATTTTATTTTTATTAAGAGCATCAATAGTTTATTTTGTATTCATGGTAGTCGGCGGTTTAATATATATAAGTATGGCAGTTTATATTCCCGTTACGTTAGAAATTGCTTTTAAAAAAGCATGGTATTATTTACCGGTTTTCGGTTTTGGGTTAGTTTTATATAATTTTAAACATATTGTGGGGCTCCCTTTTCTTAAAAAGAAAGATGAATAACAGAATAAATGCAAGACTATTTATCAGAACATTTTTTGTGCAATCTTTGTGGAATTTTGAAAGATTGCAGAATATAGGTTTTTTATATGTTTTATATCCGTTTTTTAAAAAACTTTATCCGAATAAAGAAAAAAGAAAAGAAGTTTTATTGAGACATATCGGTTTTTTTAATACAAATCCGTATATGGCAAACATAGTATTTGCTATGGTTATAAATGCAGAAAAAGATATAGAAAGCGGGAAAACCAAAAATACTAAAAGACCTGAAATGTTAAAATCGGTTATGTCAGGTCCGATTGCCGCGATAGGAGATTCATTTTTTTGGGGAACATGGAGACCGACTACCTCATTTGTTGCGATACTGCTTTCAATTTTATCAATAAATATGTTTGATGCAAATTATCTGTGGTTAGCACCGATTGTATTTATATTTTTGTATAATATAGTCCACGTTTTATTCAGGTATTGGATACTGTTTATAAGTTTCAGACTTAATGAACAAATGATAAAATTAGTTGCCAAATTTGAGTTTACATATATGGGAGACATCGTCAGAATTATCGGACTGGGTGCGGTAGTTGCAACTTTGTATTTTTATTTTGATTTGTTCGGGTTTGAACCTGCGGTTAATATAGGTTTTTATGATTATTCAATACCGGAAATCGGTATTTTCGGAATAATTTTGCTTTTAAGTTTTTTATTCGGGAAAGTAAGGCCTGTAGTAATGTTTTATTGTGCAATATTGTTTAGTTTTGTAATAGGTTATTTGGGTTTGTAATATTTTTTCAGAGCTAAAAAATTAATCTTTGTTTTTTAAGGAATATTTCATGACAGAAAAAAAATTAAAAGTTATTAATCAATTAGGGCTTCACGCAAGACCTGCATCACTCATTGTTCAATCAGCCATGAAATTTCATTCTACGATTACAATTGTTAAAGATGAGTATACAATTGATGCAAAAAGTATTATGGGGCTTATGATGCTTGCAGCTTCAAGAGGTACCGAACTTTTATTTCAGGTAGACGGTGTTGATGAACAAGAGGCACTAAATAAAATGGAAGAAATATTTAATAACGGGTTTGGAGAGGAAATATGACGACGACGGATAAGTCAAATATAATTTTAACCGGTGTTCCGGCATCGCCCGGAGTTGCCATAGGCAAAGTGTTTCTGTTTGAAGATGATGAACTTGTTTTAATAGACAAAACAATCCCGAAAAATAAAGTAAAAGATGAAATAATCCGTTTAACCCAGGCAATAGCAAAGACAAAAACAGAACTTCAGGAGAACCAGGTAGAATTAAGCAAGATGCTTGGGAAAAGCTATGCAAAAATTGCAGATGCCCATATGTTGATTCTAAACGATCCTATGATTAATAAGGATGCAATTGCAATAATTAACGAAGGCAACAGCGCTGAGTTCGCTATTTATAAAGTAACGGAAAAAATAACAAAAGCTTTTGATTTAATTGACGATGAATATTTCAGAGAAAGAAAACATGACATCATTGATGTTACCAAGAAATTAATGAGACATTTGCTTGGCAAACAAAAAAAGACACTTGCAGATTTAGATTCAGAATCAATAGTTGTTTCAAGAAACTTAACTCCGTCGGATACTGTCTCAATGAGAGAAGTCAGGGTGAGAGGTTTTGCTACAGATACGGGCGGTAAGACCTCACATACGGCACTTGTTGCCCAGAGTTTAGAAATTCCGGCAGTTGTCGGTTTAAAAAACATTACTTTCCAGGTTGTACACGGGATGCCTATAATAGTTGACGGTAATCAGGGGATTGTGATTTTAAATCCGTCAAAAGAAACCCAGGAAAATTATAAAAGAGAACATGAAATACAAACAGCAAACCAAAAAAATCTGGAAAAACTAAAAGATTTGCCGGCAACAACAATCGACGGGAAAGAAGTTATGCTTGGTGCAAACATTGAAAATCCCGACGAAGTTCGTTCTGTTTTAAAACACGGTGCAAACGGTATCGGATTGTACAGAAGCGAATTCATGTATCTTACAAGAAAAACCTTGCCCACAGAGGAAGAACACTATAATAATTACAGTAAAGTTGCAAAAATGATGATGCCTTACGAAGTAATCATAAGGACAATTGACCTTGGCGGCGACAAAGTTTCAAAGTTAGGACTTATGAATATCAGTCAAGAGGCAAATCCGTTTATGGGATTAAGAGCCATAAGATTATGTTTAAAATATCCCGATTTATTTAAAACTCAATTGAAAGGTATTTTAAGAGCTTCTGTTACCGGCAATATTAAAATAATGTATCCTATGATAACTCAAATTGAAGAAATCAGACAGGCAAATGAAATTTTAAATCAGGCAAAAATAGAATTGAAAAAAGAAGGTAAAAAATTCGATGAAAATATACAGGTCGGAGCAATGATAGAAGTTCCGTCGGTTGCGGTCATAGCGGATATTATTGCAAAAGAGGTAGATTTTTTATCTATAGGAACAAATGATTTAATTCAATATACAATGGCAGTTGACAGAGTAAATGAAGATGTTGCGTTTTTATATGATCCTCTTCATCCTGCAATTTTAAGATTGTTGAAAATAATAATAGATGCCGGACACGATGCCGGCAAATCAGTAGGCATGTGCGGCGAGATGGCAGGTTCGGCAGAATTTACGATTGCTCTCTTAGGGCTTGGTCTTGATGAGTTCAGTATGTCTGCCATTCAAATACCAAAAATAAAAAATGTTATAAGAAATGTATCCATGAAAGAAGCTAAAAATCTGTCAAGTGAATTATTAAAATGCAATGATAGATCTGAAATTTACAAAGTAATAAAAAAATTCAGATACAGATAATATATTTGGAGGATAAAATGAAAAAAAATATTTTAGCAGTATTGTTGGTGTTTGCTTTAGTGACACCGTCATTTGCGATATCAAGACATAATGGTAAAGTAGAAGCGGATATAAAGGCAGGATTTATGATTAATCCGTCGCTTAAAACAGACAGCGGCTCAACCGATATGGATATGACATTTTCTATAGGAACAGATTTTTATTACTATGCACTCAAATCAATAGGGTTAGGGCTTGGAGCAAATAATATTTTCGGGGCAAAAGTAAAAAACAGCGGTTCTGATGCAAAATATGAATTTTCAAATCTTTACTTTGCATTAAAACCAAAAATATCTTTTGAAGATTACAGCATCTACTATATAGGGCAATTAGGATACGGCATAATAAGAGCTACAGATTTTGCCGGTGAAATGGAAAACGGATTATATTGGGGATTGGGAGTAGGAGTAGAATATGAATCATTTATATTTGAATTATTGTATTCAGCTAATAACGCTACAGCAAAAGTTGGTTCCGATTCAACAGCAATTGTGTATTCAACACTTTCATTAAACGTTGGCTATAGATTCCATTATTAAAGCCTACAATGTTGACAAAGATGTGCTTATATTAGACAATAAGGGTCAGATATACATTCGTGTTTTGCAAAAATTTCAAAACAAGGAGAGAAAATGAAGAAAAGCATTTTGGCAGTATTGCTGATGTTTGCTTTGGTAGTTCCTGCACTTACAGAAACAGTAGAAACCATAGGCGTAGAAGCCCCTGTAGCTGTAGCAGAACCAAAAGCTACAGTAGCCCCTGCAGTTGTAGCAGAATCAACAGGTACAGTAGCTACTCCTGTAGTTGTAGCAGAACCAAAAGCTACTACAGTAGCTCCTATAGTTGTAGCAGAATCTGTAAGTACAGCAGAACTTGTAGTTAAAGTAGGGTATGGTTTAAATGCTCAGATAAAAACTGATGGATATTCATCTTTGGATGTAAGTTCTCCTTTTATGATTGGAGCAGAAGGTTATATGTATGTTACGCAGGGACTTGGTTTGGGACTAGGTATTAATAATATTTTTGATGCGGATATAAAAGATGAGGGTGCTAAGATTGGTGTTACAAATATTTATTTTTCCGTAAAACCAAAACTTGGTTTTGCAGATGTTTATTTATTAGGACAGGTTGGTTACGGACTTGTAAGAATACCTGAGTTGTCGGACATGGGAGCAGATATAAAAAATGGAATGTATTGGGGAGTAGGTGCAGGTGTGGAGCTTATGTCTTTTGTAGTTGAATTATTATATTCAAATAATAATTTCACAATAGAAACTTCGCCTACTTATACATATTCAATGATTGCAGTAAACGTCGGATATAAATTTTTAATATAAATAAAAAGTTAAGTGCTAAATTTTGAAAAATTTAAAAAGGAGAGGCAAAAATGAAAAAAAGTATTTTGGCAGTATTGCTGATGTTTGCTTTGGTAGTTCCGGCACTTGCAGAAACATTAGAAGTTGTAGGTAAAGTAGGCTATGGTTTAAATGCTAAGGTAACAAATGAAGGCGATTCACTTGATGTGAACTCTCCGTTTATGGTAGGTGCTGAAGGCTACATATATGTTATACCGGGACTCGGTTTAGGTGCAGGTATTAATAATATTTTTGATGCTGAAGTAAAAGATTCTGAAGATCTTAAGATAGGAGCTACAAATATTTATGTTTCTGTAAAACCAAAACTTGGTTTTATTGCAGATGTTTATTTATTGGGGCAGTTAGGTTACGGACTTGTAAGAATACCGGATGTGCCGAAAATAGAAAATGGAATATATTGGGGAGTAGGGGCAGGAGTGGAGCTTATGTCCTTTGTAGTTGAATTATTGTATTCAAATAATAATTTTAAAATTATACCGGATGGGGATCCTTCTATCAGTCTTACGTACTCGGTAATTGCACTAAATGTTGGTTATAAGTTTTCCATATAAATAAAAAGTACGGAAGATAATTTTTATCTGTAATAAATTTTTCAAATTTTCAAAAGGAGAGGCAAAAATGAAAAAAAGTATTTTGTTGGTTTTGTTGATGTTAGTTCTTGCATTGCCTGTTTTGGCAAATGATAAAGGCTCAATGGAAGCTGATGCAAAATTGAGTGTGGCATTAAATCCATCCATAAAGGTAGGCAGTGACAGCTCAGATTTAAATACAACATTCGGATTAGGCGGAGACGTCTATTATTATGTAGATCCTTCAGTAGCTTTAGGGTTAGGTTTGATTTATAATTTTGATACATCATTGAAAGATAATTCAGATTTTAAAGCAGGTACTACAAATCTTTATTTCGCAGTAAAGCCAAAAATCGCTTTAGAATCAGAAACTTTTACTTGTATTTACTTCTTGGGGCAACTTGGATACGCTATGCCAAGGGCAAACATGAGTGAAGATTTAAAAGGCGGAATATATTGGGGAATAGGTGCAGGAACAGAAATACAATCATTTATAGTTGAATTAATTTACGGGTCAAGTTCCGGTGAAAATTTTGGAGAAAGTTTCACAGTTTCTTCAATTAATTTAAACGTCGGATACAAGTTTATAATATAAGAGAAAATAAATATTTAAAAATAAAAAACCCTGTAAAAAATACAGGGTTTTTTATTTTGGAAAATCTTTCGGATTATTGATAATATTCCGGACTTGAAAGTTATTGGCAAAAACATCATAAAATTTTATAGAATACACAAAGAAATAAAAATATTCTATTCAAAATGAGTTTTGATATGTTGCCGGTACTGATTAATTGTATTACTGTTTAGTTGAGACAGTATAATAATAAAGGAGGCAGGTATATGCATCATCGTTTCCGAAAGTTTTTTTCTTTTTTTTGTCTGATTAGTTTTCTTGCAGGAGTGTTTTTCTTTTTAGCAGATGGAGTAGTTTTAGCATGCAGCAGAGTATTGTCGGCAAATAATGGTCAGGCTGTTTTAGTGGGCAGGAATATGGATTGGCCGGAAAATGTCGATAGTGCTTTATGGTTTCTTCCGAGAGGAATTCAGCGTAAAGGGCTCACTGACGGAAATTCATTAATATGGTCGGCTAAATACAGCAGTATTGTTACAGCTTCTTCTGTAAAAGGGAAATCTTTTGCTTCTGACGGCATAAATGAAAAAGGGCTTGAAGCAAATCTGTTGTGGCTTGATGAAAGTGATTACGGTAAACGCGATGAATTGCGTCCCGGATTATCAATAGCTTTATGGGCACAGTATATTCTTGATAACTATTCTACAGTTGAAGAAGCTGTGCAGGCTATTAAACTTGGGGAGTATCAAATAGTTGATGTTAATATCCCAATGTTTATTCCTACAGTAGGAACAACCATGTCCCGTGCTTCTCTGCATCTTGCTCTGGCTGATAAGACCGGAGATTCTGCGATTATTGAATACATCAACGGTAAGCCTGTTATATATCATGACCGCAATTATGTCATTATGACCAATTCTCCGACATTTGATAAACAGCAGGAAAATCTTAAGCAGTATAGTGGTTTTGGCGGCGAAAAACCTTTGCCGGGTACTTCCCAGGCAACAGATCGTTTTGTGCGTGCTTCTTTTTACCTGAAAAATTTGCCGCAACCTCACAACCTTAGAGAGGCAATTGCGCATATGCTCAGCGTAACAAGAAATGTCTCACAGCCTTTTATAGTTTCTTTGGATCCTAAACATCCTTATACGGCAGCAACAATATGGCGTACTGTCGGTGATTTGACCAACGGATATTACTATTATGAGTCTACAATCAGTCCGTATCTTGTCTGGGCTGATTTTACTGAATTTAATTCTGCAGTAGGTGCACCGGCAATGAAACTGGATTTAAGCAAAAATCCTGATTATAACGGAAATGTTTCCAAACTTTTCAAAAAAGCAGACCCTACGGAATTAAAAGCACCTAAATTTGATTGATGATTGAACATAAACAATGATAATAAAAAACCCTGTATTTTTTACAGGGTTTTTTATTTTGGAAAATCTTTCGGATTATTGATATTACTGTTGATAAGACTTTATGTTTGAAAACTACTGGTAAAAATACTATAAAATGTTATACAATACACAAAATGATAAAAGTTGAAAATCTTTATAAAGCATTCGGATCAAAACAAGTTTTAACCGGAGTTAATTTAGAAGTTAAAGATGGAGAGACACTTGTTGTTATAGGCGGATCCGGAACCGGCAAAAGTATTTTGTTGAAAAATATTGTCGGGCTGATAAAACCTGATAAAGGCAGTATTTTTATAGACGATATTGATATAACGAAGGCAGACAGATTTGCTCTTTATGATGTGCAAAAAAAAATGGGATATTTATTCCAGGAGTCAGCTCTTTTTGATTCACTGACAATAGAAGAAAATGTTGCATTCGGTGTTAGAAATTTAACAAAATTAACTGAACCCGAGATAAAAGAAAGAGTAAAGTTATGTTTAGGTATGGTCGGGCTGAACGATATAGAACATTTAAAACCGTCCGCAATCAGCGGCGGTATGAAAAAAAGAGTCGGACTTGCAAGGGCTATTGCATATCAACCAAAATATATATTTTATGACGAGCCTACTACGGGGCTTGACCCGATAATGTCGGATGTAATAGGTTCACTAATAACTCATTTAAAGAAGGAGTTAAAGATAACCTCAATAGTTGTAACGCATGATATGCAATCTGCATATAAAATAGCAGACAGAATTTTGATGTTATATCAGGGTAAAATTATTTTTAACGGTACGGTTGATGAAGTTAAAAATACAAAAAATGAATATGTAAAACAGTTTATTGAAGGTCTTAGAGAAGGCCCGATTCCGGTAGAAATGTCGTTTAATTTTGAGGAGAAATAATTTGTGAACAATGAATCAAAACTCGGCTTATTCGTAACACTGGGAATAATAGCTATAGCAGTTTCTATAATGTTATTGGGAAACTTTGATTTTAAATCAAAATATATCGTTAATGCATATTTTGACAATGCTTCAGGACTTCCCAAAAAAGCTAAAGTGAAAATTGCCGGAGTTGATGTCGGGCATATAAATAATATTATTTTGGAAAATGAAAAAGCAAAAATAATTTTAAATATTTCGTCCGGTGTTAAATTGTATTCAGATGCCAGCGCAACAATTGTAGCGACCGGTATTATAGGCACAAAATATATTGAAATTATACCAGGCACATCAACAAATAGAATGTTAAAAGACGGCGATACGATAAATACCGTCGGAGCACGTTCCGTGGAAGATATGATTGCAAATGTTGTTGACCAGGTTAGTAAAGTGTTGGGCAATGTCTCATCCGGAATAAATGAAGAATTCTTTAAAAATCTATCCGATACCGTTAAAAATTTAAAAAAAGTAAGCCAGACAATAGCCGATAAGGAAAAAGAAATAGCGCAGGTAATAACCAATTTCAATAAATTCTCAGGTGATCTTGCTGAAATAACAAGCAAAAATAAAGAAGATATCAGAAATATTGTTCTTGAAATTAAAAAAGTTTCATTGCAGCTTGATGAATTTATGACAAAGATAAATAAAGGCAAAGGCACTATCGGAACTTTGGTAAATGACGAAGAAATGGCAACGGAATTAAAACAAACAATATCAAGTATTAAAACAACTGTTGATGAGCTAAAGACTACGTTCGGCAAAGCCAGCCATCTTGAAATTGACTGGGAATATATGTACAGATATGATACAAGAGCCGAGAAATCTTATAACGATTTCGGTATCAGATTCAGACCTAATCCTAATAAATTTTATTATCTCGGTATTTCTAATATTGCCAATTCAAAAGATGTTTTACCTGAAGACAGGGATAATATAAATAAACTTGATGCTTTAATCGGTTTCAGATCAAAATATCTTGAAGTTTACGGCGGTGCCATAAGATCAACGGGCGGACTCGGTGCAGGCTATAGCCCTTATAATCCGATAGCCGATAAACACAGAAAACTTTATTTCAATGTTGAAATTTTTGATACAAATTCGCAAACTACCGATAAAAAACCTAATATAACGGCAGGAGCAAGATTAGGCGTATTCCATTGGTTGTATGCCGGCGTTCAGGCAGAACATATAACGTCCAATACGTCATGGATGCCTTACATTAAAGTGAAAATTACGGATCAGGATATTTCTTCACTATTTGGCGTTGCGGCTATAGCTGCAACGAGCTCGAGTACAAAATAATGAAATCTTCAAAGATAAAAACAGTTTTTATGTGTCAAAATTGCGGTTATGAATCTGCAAAATGGCTTGGCAAATGCCCCGGATGCAATAAGTGGAATACATTTGTTGAAGAAAAGCAGGCCACAGGAGCTTCTTCTTCAGGTGCAACCAGACAGCTTACGGGTTTTTCTTCCGGAACTTTTGCGCTGAACGATATTTCAGTAAAAAGTTTTGTCAGAGTAAAAACAAATATTACAGAATTTGACAATATGATAGGTGGCGGTATTGTGCCGGGCTCGCTTACTCTTTTAGGAGGAGCACCCGGAATAGGTAAATCAACTCTGATGTTGCAAATTTCAAGTGCACTTGCAAAAAGCGGGACAGTTTTATACATTTCAGGTGAAGAATCATTATCACAAATTAAATCAAGAGCAGAAAGATTAAAAGTTAATAAGGACGGTATTTTTTTAGCATCAGAAACAAATTTGGAAAATATTGTAGATGCGATAAATAAACTAGAACCGTCTTTTTTAGTTATAGATTCCATTCAGACAACATATCATCCCGAGCTTTCAGGAGCACCCGGTTCAGTCGGGCAGGTAAGAGAATGTGCCGCAGAACTTTTAAGAATTGCTAAATCAAAACATATAACTGTATTTTTACTGGGACATGTCACAAAAGACGGAGACCTTGCAGGTCCCAGAATTTTGGAACATATAGTTGATACAGTCTTGTATTTTGAAAATGAAAAACAACAAATTTACAGAATTTTAAGAGCTTATAAAAACAGATTCGGAGCGACGAGTGAAATCGGGATTTTTGAAATGAAAGGCGACGGACTTGCCGAAGTTTTAAATCCTTCTCTTATCTTTATAGGAGAAAGATCAAACAATGTTGCAGGAAATATTATTACGGCTTGTGTTGAAGGGACAAGACCTCTTCTTTTGGAAATTCAGTCTTTAGTTTCCAGAACAAATTTTGGATTACCGAGGAGAATGGTGTCCGGTTATGATTTAAACAGAGTTATAATTATAATTGCGGTACTTGAAAAAAGAATCGGAATACCGCTTGAAAATCAGGATGTGTTTATAAATATTGCCGGCGGGATAAAAGTAAAAGAGACAGCCTGTGATTTGGCAATTGCATGTGCGATTGCTTCTGCAAATGCAAATTTTATTTGTCCGCCAAAAACAATTATTTTCGGCGAGGTCGGGCTTGCGGGTGAAGTCAGAGCAGTAAGCCAGATAAGAGAAAGATTGCAAGAGGCAGAAAAGTTAGGATTTCAAAAAGCAATAATTCCAAAAAGCAATTTAAAAAGTTTAGAATATAAAGGCAAAATTGAAATAGTCGGTGTTGATACTGTTCAAGTTGCTGTCGCGCATATAAAAAAATAGAAATTTTAAAGTTAACAGCTTTTAAAGGAGTCAATATATGATAAGATTTTCAACAGCCGGTGAATCTCACGGACAAGGGATTCTTGCTATTATTGAAGGTATACCTGCAGGGTTGAATATAAATACGGAAGATATCGATGTTGATCTTGCCAGACGCCAAAAGGGATTTGGCAGAGGGCAAAGAATGAAAATTGAAACAGATCATGTAACAATAATTTCCGGGGTAAGACATGCAAGAACTTTGGGTTCTCCGATAACGGTATATATAAATAATAGGGACTGGGACAATTGGAAGTCGGTAATGTCGCCGATTTCTGTTGATTTGGACGGCAAATGTCTGCTTAAACCGAGACCGGGTCATGCAGATTTGGCAGGGCTTACAAAATACGGTGTAAATGATTTTAGAGATATTTTAGAAAGAGCTTCAGCAAGAGAAACTGCAGCAAGAGTTGCAGTAGGCTCAGTATGCAGAGAATTATTAAAAGAGTTTGGAATTAATATCTATTCTTACGTTGAACAGATAGGCAGTGTATCTGCAAAAGTATCATCAATACCTAAAGACAGAATCCAACATGAAGCAGAGATGTCATTTATGAGATGTCCCGATAAAATCGCATCAAAAAAGATGATTCAGATTATAAAAAAAGCAATGTTAAAAGGTGATACTTTAGGCGGGAAAATAAAGGTTGTTGCCGAAAATGTCCCAATCGGACTCGGCAGCCACACGCAATGGGATATGAAATTAGACGGAAGGCTTGCCCAAAGTTTAATGTCTATTCAGGCTGTAAAAGCGGTTGAATTCGGTATGGGTGCTAATTTTGCCGGGGTTTTCGGATCGGATGCCCATGATGAAATTTTTTATTCGCAAAAAAAATCTTTTTACAGAAAAACAAACAGAGCCGGCGGAACGGAAGGCGGGATTACAAACGGAGAAGATATTGAAATTTCATGTACAATGAAGCCGATTCCTTCATTGGTCAGACCGTTAAGATCCGTAAATCTATGTTCAAAAAAACCGGAAAAAGCCGAAGCGGTAAGAAGTGATGCCTGTGCTGTTCCCGCATGCGGAGTTGTTGCAGAAGCATCAGTTGCATTTGAGCTTGCAAAAGCCATAAAAGAAAAATTCGGAGGAGATTGCTTAGAAGATATGAAAAATAATTTCCATTCTTATTTGGAAAGAATTAAAAGAATATAATTTGATTGAAAAATTAATAAAATAAAAATATTATCTAGTGTAAATTAAGAAAATATTTGTTAGACTTTAAATTAAAAAATTAATATAGGAGCCGAAAAATGGTCAAAATTTACAAGTTATTTTTTGTTGCAATTTTTGTATTGTTTTGTAATGTTTGTTATGGTGCAGCAGCAAATGATACAAAGCTTTCTAAAAACATCTATGTTTTTAATTCACATGTGGTAGAATTGAAAGATGATGGTACAGTAACGGCTAGAGGAAACAATAAGTACGGGCAATGCGATGTTGCCGATTGGACGGATATTGTTGCTATAGTTGCTTCTCCATTTCATACGGTGGGATTAAAAAAAGACGGAACAGTGGTAGCGGCAGGTACCAATAAATATGGCGAATGTGATGTTAAGGGTTGGAAAGATATTATTTCTATAGATGCTTCAAAATATCATACGGCGGGATTAAAGAAAGACGGAACAGTCGTGGCTACAAAAATTAATAACAATAAAAAATTTAGTGTTTCAGGCTGGAAAGATATAATTGCAATTTCTGCAGGTATTGGCAATACAATAGGATTAAAAAAAGACGGAACAGTTATTGCAACAGGACATAATCAAATGGGCGAATGTAATATTAAAGGCTGGAAAGATATAATTGCAATAGATGCAGGTTTAGGGCATACTGTAGGATTAAAAAAAGACGGAACGGTAGTTGCTGTCGGATTTGTCAGGGATGGAAGATGTAATGTTTCAGGTTGGAAAAATATTGTTGCAGTTTCAGCAGGAGGACATACAGTCGGCTTAAAAAAGGATGGGACGGTAGTTGCTGTCGGACATAATAAAAACGGACAATGTGATGTTGGCGGTTGGAAAAATATTATTGCCATATATGCCAATCTCGGTTATACCGTAGGTTTAAAAAAAGACGGAGCGGTAGTTTATACCGGGCAAAAACACGGAAGTTTAAAAATTTTCAATAATTGAAAAATAACGGAGAAAGAAATGAAAGCGTTGATTGAAACATCTATGGGTGATATTCAAATTGAATTGTTTGAAGACAAAGCCCCTGTTACTGTTGCAAATTTTGTCGGACTTGCCGAAGGAACAAAAGAATTTATTGATTTAAAAAACGGTAAAAAAATAAAAAAAAGATTTTATGACGGGTTAACTTTTCATAGGGTAATTCCTGATTTTATGATACAAGGCGGGTGTCCGTTAGGTACAGGTACAGGCGGACCCGGCTATAAATTTGAAGATGAAACAAAAAATGGATTAAAATTTAATAAACCCGGGCTTCTTGCAATGGCAAATTCAGGACCTAATACAAACGGTTCCCAATTTTTTATAACAGAAGTTTCAACACCGTGGTTAGACGGGAATCATACAATTTTTGGACAAGTTGCAGGAATCAAAGATTTAGAGATTGTCAAAAAAATCGCCAGAATAGAATGTGATATGAGAGATAATCCGACGGACCCTGTCGTTATAAATAAAATAACCATAGAAAAATAAGTATATTTTATAACTGTGGGAGAAAACAAAATGAAGAAAATAGTATTTGTGGTTGCACCGCAAAATTTCAGGGATGAAGAGTATATTGAACCAAAAGAAATACTTGAAACGGCGGGTTTTCAGGTAATAACTGCAAGTACGGTTGTTGGCGAAATATACGGCAAAATAAAAATTAGAGCAACCAGCGATATATTAGTTAAAGATATCAATCCGAATGATTATGATGCAATTTTTTTTATAGGCGGACCGGGAGCATCAATATATTTTAATGACGGATTCGTTCACAATCTTGTAAAGTTATTTTTAAATGCAAATAAAATTGTCAGTGCAATATGTATTGCTCCTACGATTTTGGCAAATGCCGGAATTTTAAAAGGGAAAAATGCGACGGTATTTCGTGACGGAGCAGATAACTTAATTAAAGGCGGAGCAAATTATACTGCAAACAGTGTTGAAATTGACGGTAATATCCTTACAGGTGACGGTCCTCAAAGTGCAAAAGAATTTGGTGAAACTTTAGTAAAATTGTTAAGTTAATAATATAGAATAACAACGGGAGATTAATAATGGGATACAAGAAAGAAGATGTTATAAAAATTGTTAAAGAACAAGGTATAAGATTTATTGATCTCCAATTTACAGATATTTTCGGAATGTTAAAAAATGTTGAAATCACAGCCAGTCAAATTGAAAAAGCTCTTAATAACCAAAGTATGTTTGATGGTTCTTCAATTGACGGATTTGTAAGAATTGAAGAAAGTGATATGTATCTTCGTCCCGATCCTGATACTTTTGTTGTATTCCCATGGGGAGCACAAGATGCAAAAGTGGCAAGATTGATTTGTGATGTTTACACATCTGACGGGAAAAAGTTTGAAGGGTGCCCGAGAAATATTTTAAAAAAAATTTTAACACAGGCAAATGATTTGGGTTATACTTTTAATGTAGGCTCGGAATGTGAATTTTTCTTATTTTTAACCGATGGCAACGGTAAGCCTACAACAAAAACACATGATGATGCAGGATATTTTGATTTAGCCCCGATTGATTTAGGTGAAAAAGCAAGAAGAGATATGTGTATGGCTCTTGAAGATTTGGGATTTGAAATAGAAGCTTCTCACCACGAAGTAGCAAGAGGACAACATGAAATAGATTTTAAATACGCAGATGCTTTAAAAACGGCAGATAATATAAACACTTTTAAATTAGTAGTCAAAAAAATAGCTCAGCAACACGGATTACATGCAACCTTTATTCCAAAACCGATTTTTGGGATATGCGGGTCCGGCATGCATACTAATATGTCTTTATTTAAAGACGGGAAAAATGCTTTTTATGATGAAAAAGATAATCTGGGATTATCAAAAATTGCCTATAATTATATAGCCGGCATTATAAAAAATGTTAAGGGAATGACGGCAATAACAAACCCGTTGGTTAATTCGTACAAAAGGTTAGTTCCGGGGTATGAAGCACCCGTTTATATTGCGTGGTCAGCTCAAAACAGAAGTCCTTTAATAAGAGTTCCTCATGCCAGAGGTAATTCAACAAGAATTGAATTAAGAAATCCGGATCCTACTGCCAATCCGTATTTTGTTTTGGCCTGTGCTCTTGCCGCAGGACTTGACGGTATAAAAAATAATTTAACCCCAATGCCATCCACAGAAGCTAACATATACGATATGTCTATTGAAGAAAGAAAGAAACTGGGGATAGACAATTTACCGCATAATCTTATAAACGCAGTACTTGCCTTAAAAGACAATGAATTAATGAAACAAACATTGGGTGAACATGCTTTCAATATGTATATTGAAGCAAAAATAAAGGAATGGGATGAATACAGAATCAGAGTTCATCAATGGGAAATAGACCAATACTTGATTAATTACTAATAGTTTTTGCACATTTTTTATTTAAATCATTATTTAATAAAAACTAACAGGATTGTTATTTTTCAAATATTTCACAAAAAATTCAATTGTTTTTTAACATAAAGTCTTACACTATAAGCGAGGAACAAAATATACATATTGTCACAACATGATATTAGGGGGCGATTAATATGTTTGAGGAGAGAAGGAAATATCCCAGGAAAGAAATTTCTTATCCCGCCAGTGTTATGACGGTTGAAACTCAGTGCGTTTTAGGAGAAGGTTTTTTGACAAATGTCAGCGAAAACGGATTTGCGATTGAAACCGAATGTTTGCTTTGCATAGGTGAGAGAATAGTTATAAAAATAAATTTGCTCAGCGATACAGTTTTTTTGGTAGGAGAGATAGTAAGGACAGAAAAAGGTTTTTTTGACATTTTGTATGGTGTAAAAATTTGTGAACAGGAAAGCATCAATCTGGAGTTTTTTAAAACATATATCAAATATCAGTTAAACTAACATAATTTTTATTTAAAAAGCACAGGGAAATATTTAAATCCCCTGTGTTTTTTTATGTGCGTCAGCCGGAATAAATTCTATTGCAAAAGCAAAACTAAAAATGATATTATTAGCAACTGTAAAGTTTACAAATAATTCACAAGTAATCCATGTGTTTTTTAATGTAAAAAAGTATAATATAAACGGGTAGAACGGTAAAGTTATAAACGAGAAGAAATGGTCTGTGTTTGGAGGAGCTATGCTGGATGACAGAAGAAAATTTCCCAGGAAACAAGTTTCTCATTCCACAAATATTTTGTCGGTTGAAACACAAGATGTTTTAGGCGAGTGTTTTTTAACTAATGTCAGTGAATCGGGATTTGCAATCGAAAGTGACTGCAGGTTTTCCGTTGGGCACAAAGTATTTATAAAAATTAATATGCTTAATGATGTTATATCTTTAATCGGAGAAGTTGTCAGATTAGACAAAGGTTTTTTTGATCCATTATACGGAATAAAAATTTGTGAAAATGAAAGTGCAAATCTTGACATATTCAGAACATATATTAAACATCAGTTGAATTAAGAACAAGAGGTTTTTAAATTGAAAATTATTAACGGGAAAGAAATATCAGAAAAAATCAGACAGGAACTAAAACAGCAAGTAGAAGAGCTAACCAAACAAAACGGTAAAGTTCCGGGGCTTGCAACGATACTTGTAGGAGAGGATCCTGCAAGTCAAATTTACATTAATTCAAAAATAAAAGCATGTAATCAAATAGGAATAAAATCTTTCCACAATACTTTACCTGCAAATTCAACTAAGGAAGAAATAATAAATTTAATTCATAAATTAAATAATGATGAAAATGTAAACGGCATTTTACTGCAATTACCGCTGCCGGAAGGATTAAATCCGGATAAATGCATTGAAGCGATTTTGCCGTCAAAAGACGTCGACGGCCTTCATCCTTACAATGCCGGCATGCTGACGCTTGTAAAATCATGGCAGGCTATAATCGAACAAAAATTGCTTGTATCATGCACTCCGATGGGAGTAATTTATCTTTTAAAATATTCAAATATTGACATAAAAGGGAAAAATGCGGTTGTTATAGGAAGGTCAAATCTTGTAGGCAAACCCGTATCAATGCTGATGCTGGCAAATAACGCTACGGTGACTATGGCTCATTCTGCAACAAAAAATTTACAGGATATAACCAAAAGAGCTGATATAGTTATATGTGCAATCGGCAAAGCAAATATGATAAATAAAGATTTTATTAAAGACGGTGCAACCGTAATAGATGTTGGTACAAGTAAAATAGACGGCAAATTGTGCGGCGACGTTGATTTTGAATCCGTAAAAGATATGAACATTAACATAACGCCCGTTCCCGGCGGAGTAGGTCCTATGACCATTACGATGCTTCTGCACAATACGGTTTTAGCTTTCCAAAGACAATGAAAACAATAGTTATAAATCCTGTTAAACCGTCAGCAAAACTTTTTCAATTTCTTGAAAAAAAGGGATTAATCAGAACGCTTAAACCTACAAAAAAATCTATAGAAACGAAAACCAAGACAGGGACTGTTGATGTTTTGTACACGTCAAGAAGTTGCTATGGCGGACACAGATTAATATGCATAGGCAAAAGAACAAAATTTATCCGGTTTTGTTATCACAGGGATAACGAAGATTTTCTGTTCTTAAATCCGCAAAACACAGAGTATCAGAAATTATATCTTGTTTTTGCTTTGGATAAAATATATACTTTTCTGGCAAAATTAAAAAATGAACAATTAAAAAATAAAGATTTCATAGCATTGGAAATTCAATATAATAATCCGAGTTTTAGTTTTTTTACAGTATTGAAAAATGCTGTGCATTGTGAAGTTGTTTTAGACGAAAAAAAACAACACCCTGTTTTTTTTGTAACGGAATCGTCAAAATTAAAAAACAATAAAATTGTTCATAATAACATCAAATTCAGTATATGTGAGGATAATTAATGGACATTTCAATCATAGTTAATATTTTTGTTCCCGTTCTTACCGGACTTCTGTATTTCGGTATGGCTTTAGAAGTTGAAAGAGTCAGTAAAATCAGAAAAATTATGTTTGGGGAAATCGGCTATCAAAAACTTTTCATCGCGTTTGTTATGTTTGGCATTTATTTTATAACCAGACCTTTACAAAATATTATGGGACCGCATCCATGGCCTATGATTATAAATTCGGCAAGACAATTTTTTATGATGGCAGTAATTGCACCGGCAGTTTTTGTAAGTATTCTGCACTGGGTTCCGGGAGAAGGCGGAGCTCCGAAGTCATCGCAATTTGCATCTTACGGAATAGGTATTTGTATGGGAGTAATTTTTGTTTTAACAAATTCAATGGCGATAGACGGCTCAAAAGTTATCGGTAGTATGGGACAGTGGCTGACATTATATGATGCAAAATGGTTTTCACAGGGGACAAGACAAATTCAGTTGGTATTAATACATCTCATTGCCCAGTTAATATCTCCGGTTGGTTTGATATTTTTAGCAAGTGCTTTTGTAAGGCACAGAAGACATAACTATATGTTGGGAGATGTCTATACCAACATGAAAACAAAATGGAGATTTATGGAAACCGGGCTTATAATTTTAGTGCTTTCAATAGTTATAGCCGGTATTGCGGCACTTTTCGGCAGATATTTTACATATCTCTGGGTAATATATTTTATAGGATCAATAATATCAGGCGTTTTTGTTTTATATAGTATTAAGTTGGCTCCGAGAGACAACCCTTCAGATTTAAAAAATGTATAAAACAGTAATTCTTCTTACAATTTCAAATATATTTATGACTTTTGCATGGTATGGGCATTTGAAATTCAAAGATAAAGCTTTGTGGATAGTAATTTTAGTAAGTTGGTCCATTGCTTTTTTTGAATATTGTTTTCAGGTGCCTGCCAACAGAATCGGGCATACCCATTGTTCTGCAGTTCAACTCAAAGGTTTACAAGAAATCATAACATTGACAGTGTTTTCTTTTTTCAGCATTTTATATCTGAAAGAAAATCTCCAATGGAACCATTATGTCGGTTTTGTTCTTTTGGTAATTGCTGCAATGTTTATTTTCAAAAAATAAAAATCATATCGGTTTTATTTCAAATCCAAGCGATTTTATAAGTTTTTTGTCTTTTTCAAAAGATATTCCGACGGTTGTAAGCATATCGCCTGAAATAGTTGCGTTTGCACCTGACATAAACATTTTTTTACCTTTATCTTTAAACAAACCTCTTCCGCCGGCAAGTCTTAATGCAACATCAGGAAGAATAAAACGTGCGATTGCTATCGTCCGGCAAATCTCGTCACTTGATAAAACTTTCAGATTTTCAAAAGGAGTTCCTTTTATGGGATTTAATACGTTGACAGGTACGGATTTGATGCCTAACTTTCTTAAATCAAAAAACATGTCTATCCTGTCGCTTATTGTTTCTCCCATACCTATAATACAGCCACTGCAAACTTCAAGACCTGCTTTTTGTGCATTTTTAATTGTATTTATTTTATCTTCATACGTATGAGATGTGCAGATATTATGAAAGTATTTTTTTGAAGTTTCTATATTGCAGTGATATCTTGATATGCCTGCCGGTTTTAATTTTATTAATTGTTCATAAGACAGAAGTCCGTGGGAAGCACATAAATTAATACTGCAAGTTTGAGATAATTTTTTGTAACTTTTACATATTTTATCAATTTCCGTATCAGTCAGATTTTTGCCTGAAGTGACAACAGAAAATCGTAAAATGCCTTGTTTTTGATTAGATATTGCATCATTTATTATTTTTTTAGTGTTTATCAAAGGGTATTCTTCGGTTTGTGTTTTGTAATGAACGGATTGTGCACAATATTTACAGTTTTCGGAACATTTTCCGCTTTTCCCGTTTACAATACTGCATACGTCAAATGAATTTCCGCAAAACTTTTGTCTGATTTCATTGGCTGATTTACACAATGTATCTAATTTTGCAGAAACTAAATCCAATGCCTCATTTTTTGCTATCTTGTAACCATTTAATATTTTTTGTTTTAATTTTAACATTATGTTTTTAAAATAACATATAAAATTTCTATTGTCAACCATATCTATATATAAGGTTGACAATCTTTTCTGTAATTGGTAATCTTACAATATAGAAG
>JAQTSO010000009.1:28557-45272 GCA_028711215.1 Endomicrobiaceae bacterium
GCTTGGAAGCTGAGCAAAAGTAAAAACTTTAACAACAGAAGTTTGACAGCTTAGCGGCTTGGAAGCTGAGCAACCGCCGGTAAAGCCTTTGTTAAGCTTCTAATCTTCACAGCTTCTCAGCTTCTATTTTGTAGGGGGGATTTATGGAGTGGATTTTTATAGGACTTACTATAGTTTTATGGGGCATATCGCCTGTTTTCGACAAAATGGCACTCAAAGCAATAGATCCGGTTCTCGCCGTTGCAATAAGAATGATGACTGCCGGTTCAATAATGTTTATATATGCTTTTATTTTTAAAAAAATAGAAGTTATAAAACGTCTTCCTTTAAAATCAATAATGTTTTTTATTATTGCTTCTTCTTTCAGCCTTTTGGGATTTGTTTTTTATTTTAAGGCTTTGTCTGCAGGTTTTGCTTCAAAAGTTGTACCTGCAGCCGCTACTTATCCTCTCTTTACGTCAATCATTGCTTTTTTGCTTATGAAAGAATCATTCAGTTTAAAAAAACTTATAGCGATAATTTTTATAGTTGCGGGCGTTGCACTTATAAAGTAAACGGAGATAAAAATGGAATGGATATATATAGGACTTACAATATTTTTTTGGGGATTTGCCCCCGTTTTTGACAAGATAGCTCTAAAAACAGTTTCTCCGTTAATTGCAATAGCCGTTAGAATGATGTGGTCGGCATTTGTAATGATTTTATTCGTTTTATTTGCGGACAAAACTGAAACAATAATAAATCTGCCTTTTAAAAACATATCATTTCTTTTTGTTTCAGCTTCTGTCAGTCTCTTAGGATATATGTTTTATTTTAGAGCGCTTTCAAAAGGAAATGCTTCAAAAGTAGTTCCTGCAGTTGCAACATTTCCGCTTGTTACGGCAATAATAGCATTCAGTCTGATGGGCGATCCGTTCTCTGCGCAAAAATTATCGGCAATTATTTTAATTGTTTCAGGAATAATTTTATTGCATTAAATTGAAATTTAGTATAATACTTGCGTGGATACTAAGCAAAAACATAAGTTATTTTTAGAAAAAGTTATTTCTTTAGCAATAAAAAATGTAAAGATAAACAACGGCGGTCCTTTTGTCGCTGCGATAATAAAGAATGACAAAATTATTTCCTGCGGATACAATCAGGTTACAAAAAAAAATGACCCGACTTTACATGCAGAAATTGATGCCATAAGAAAAGCTTCTAAAAAATTAAAAACTTTTGATTTAACAGGTTGTGTTATATATTCATCCTGTGAGCCTTGTCCTATGTGTTTTTCCGCTATACATTGGGCAAATATAAAAAAGATTTATTACGGAGCAACAAAAGAAACGGTTTCGAAATACGGTTTTAGAGATTTAAAAATATATAAAGAATTAAAAACCGGTAAATTTTCTATAAAACAGAAAAAGATAAATATAGATAGTGAGATTGAACCATTTAAAATTTGGAACAGAAAGAAAGATAAAATTAAATACTAGCAGTATAGAAGCTAAACAGTTAGGAAACTTGGAAGCTCAGCATACGTAGTAACAGCCTGTGGATGAAGACGTTTTAAGTAATTTTGAGTTGTGTTGTTGCTAAACTTCTTCGTTTTGCTTTGCAAATCCGCCCAACGGAGAAGCTTCAAAACATCCCAACTTCTGAGGTTTTGGTTTGGTATTGAAAAAATGAAAAAAATTATAAAAATTCTTATAGCACCGCTTGGAATTATTATTTTTATAGTAGCAATTACTTTGCTAAGCCACGAAATGAAGAATTACAGTTATCAGCAAATAATTGATACGATAAAGGCAATTCCTTCTTTTAAAGTAATAATAGCACTGATTTTGGCATTGTCATATTATCTTATTTTAGGCGGGTATGATGTTATTGCCTTTAAATTTATACAGATCCCTCTAAAATTTAAAAATGTTTTATTTACTTGTTTTGTTAGTAATGCTCTTGGGAATAATACAGGTTATTCAATGTTGTTCGGCGGGTCAATAAGATACAGATTGTATTCAATATACAACATATCAATGCTCAATGTAACAAAAGTTTTATTTTTTTCGTCCGCTACAATCTGGTTTGGATTGTTAATACTTGGCGGAATTATTTTTACATTAAGTCCCGTTGAGTTTAGCAGTCACAAATTTTTCTTTACCTCGTCAAGACCGTTGGGGTTAGTGTTTTCAGCAATAGTTATCACATATAGTTTATTCAGTATTTTTAAGTCAACCCCCCTAAAATTTTTTAAGTGGACTATAACATTTCCGTCTATTAAAATAACATTGTGGCAGATGCTTCTTGCAACGGCAGATTGGATTTTAGCATCATGTACTTTGTATGTTTTATTGCCTTCGGATACAATCAGTTATATAACTTTATTGCAAATATTTTTGGTTGCACAGATGCTGGGCATTTTAAGTCAGGTTCCCGGCGGAATGGGAGTTTTTGAAACGGCGATAGTTATGATGTTGCCGTCGCAAACCGCAAGTACTACTGTTTTGGGAGCATTGCTTGCTTACAGAGCAATATTTTACTTTTTCCCGCTAGGTATAGCATTAATCCTTCTTGCCAGCCATGAGTTTTTCAGAGCCAAGAAAAGATTTAAAATTCTTGCAAGATTTTACAGCGGAAGAATGCAATCCATTATCCCGCAGGCACTTACGATAAGTACTTTTCTAAGCGGAACAATGATTTTGTTTTCAGGCGTCACTACAGTATCATCATCAATTATCAACAGATTGGTCGTATATATTCCTTCAATAATTTTAGATTTTTTACATTTCTCAATAAGCATAGTTGGCGTATTATTATTGTTTATTTCAAGAGGATTATTATTGAGAATAAGAACTGCATACGTTTGGACAGTTGTGTTGCTTAGCATCTTATTTCCGCTTGCATTGATTAATGGTTACGGTTATGAAAAAATATTAGCTTTAATAGTAATGTTGTCTCTCATTATTCCTTCAAAAAAATATTTCTATAGAAATTTGAGCTTAGTAACTCCAAAACTGAACATGATGTGGTTTTCTACCATCACAGCGGTTTTTACGGGTTCTGTGTGGATTGGTTTTTTTGTTTATAAACAAGACATTTATACTTTGACAAATTTTTTAACAAGTTTATTTGGCACAAGTGATGCCGGCAGATTTTTAAGAATTTGTATAGGTATGGCAGTAATTTTGTTAATAGTTAGTTTGTCTGAATTATTAAAAAGATCAAGATATAAACAAGTTCAAATAAGTTCGGATAATATTAAATCTCTTGCAAGTTCAAGTAAGTATATTTATTCAAAATATGCTTTTGAAAACAGAAATTTGTTTTATAAAGATACGGACTCATTTATAATGTATTCTCAAATAAACAATAATTCCATAGTTTTTGGCGATCCTGTAGGCAGTGATAAGTCTGCAAAGGAATTGATATGGGATTTCAAAGAAATGACAGATTTAAAAAATACATCTCCGACGTTTTTATATGTAGGTCATAAAAATTTAAGAATTTATGATGATATGGGAATGGATATTGCTCCGTTTGGTGCCGATGCAAATATTTTACTGGAAACTTTTTCTAAAGATATTGAAACTCTGACGGAGATTAAAGAAAATGTCGAAAAAATGGATAATAATTATCAGTTTGAAATAGTAGATAAAATAACTTTTGACAGAGAAAAAAAATATATAGATTTTATAGATTTTCAGTGGCAAAAAGATTTTGGTAATTTAAAAAATAAAATGTTTGACGTTTCATATCAGCTTTCTGACAGTTATATATTGGTTAAAAAAGACGGATTTATATCCGCTTATGCATACCTATTATTATCTCAAAACAAATATGAAGTATTTGTTGCCAATGTCAGATATACAAGTGATTGTGATAACAATATGTTGAAATATATTTTATTTAAATCGGTTTGCTGGGCAAAAGCAAATAAGTATAAATGGTTTAATTTAGGCTTGACACCTACGGGAAAGATTATTCTGGATGATGATTTTATCCAAAAAGCAAAGATTTTTGTTTTTGCCGAACACTTTAAATATGACACAAATGCACTTATGAATTTTAAATTAAAATTTCATCCTACGTTAAAAAACAAATATGTGATTTTTTATGCAGATAAACATCTCAATCATTTTCTTAAAGATTTTTTTTACTTATATTCATAAAATCAAAAAAAATATTATTTTGCAAAAATTTATATTATTGTTGTTGACATCCAAATTGTTTTTTTTTATAATGCCAATAGTGTTAAGAATATGTGAAGAATTTGTGAAATAATTTTAGAAACTTTCAAAGGAGAGAGAATGAAAAAGCTTTTGGTTTTAGCAGTTGTCGTGGCTTTTTTTGTGCCTGCGGTTGCAAGTGCACAGATAAATTGGTACGGGCAGTTTGATGTTTTTGGTTATGCGATTGATGATGAACCTTATGCGGAAACAGGAACCAGCAATACCTATTCAAGATTAATTCTTGGAGCAAGTTTTGATTTAGCAGAAAATATTGAAGGTAATGCTTCCATAATGTACTTCAGTACATGGGGCGACAACTACTTAGCAGGTCAGCAGATAGACAATTCCAACGATACGGGAATATTAAGCACAACAAGAATAATAGAGGCCAATGTTGTATTTAAAAACTTATTTGATAATGATAAAATTTCTGCAAAAATCGGCAGACAGTTTTATGACGGCGGAACTTTTTTTAATATCGGTCCGAGAGATCTGATTTATTCTTATCTGGTTATCGGAATGTTGGGAATGCCGTATCCTGAAATGTTTACGGACGGAGGGATGGACGGAGCGGTTGCAACTTATGATAATAAAGACAATTTAAAAGTGGACGTAGGTTATACAAAAATAATAAATGAAAATACTCCTGCAGGAGCTAAAATAAATACAACTTTTATTAATGCCGGTTATAAATTCAACGATATGTTAAAAATTCAGGCTTATTTATATGACAGCGAAGCCGCAGATGTAGGAACCGATTATTTGAGATTTGAATATTTGGGAGCAAAACCGGAATTTAAGCTTGGTGATTTGACTGCATCTCTGGAGCTTGCACAAGTTTTCGGTGATGATGACGGGTCAATGTTTTCAACCAGACACACAGCAGACGGATATTTTGCCAAATTAGATGCAGGATATGATTTTAGTGCGATTAAAGCAAGAGGTATGTATTTTATGACAGGCTCAGAGTTTATGATGCCATATACCCATGATATTTATGCAGGAATTTATTTTACGGCAATGTTTAGAGCGATGGGCGGCGGGGGCTATTATACGGAAGCCGGAAGCATGGATTGTTTAAATTTGGGAGCAGATTATACAATCAATAAATTTAAATTTTCACTTGATTATTACAGGGTCGGCGACAGAGATGCAGCAGACAAAACATATGAAGCCGATTTTGTTGCACAGTATAATTACAAAGAAAATGTCAATTTTAGAGGCGGCATTGCTTATATAGGTTTTGAGTCCGATTCAGAGAAGCATATGCTGTATGTGCTAAGCGTTGGTTATAAATTCGGCAGTAAATAAAAAGTTTAGCAGCGAACAATTTTGAAAAATTTAAACAAAGGAGAGAGTATGAGAAAGCTTTTGATGCTTGCGGTTGTAGCAGCAATGTTTGTTCCTGCACTGGCAAACGCACAGATAAATTGGTACGGACAGTTGGATATTATGGGAAGTATGGAAAGATGGCAGGGTAGTACAAATTTTGCAGATGAATACAGTTATACGGATTCAAGATTATTTGTAGGAGCAAATTTTGGATTAGATGAAAATATTGAAGCAAATGTAGCGTTAATGTACATGGGCAGCTGGGGAGATAATTATTTGGCAGGCCAACAGATAGATAACTCAAACGATACAGGGATATTAAGCAAAACAGTTCTTGCAGAAGCAAATATAGTATTTAAGAATTTATTTGACAACGACAGATTGACATTAAAAGTCGGTAAATTTTATTACGGCGAAAAAGGTGATGCAATATTTTATGTAGGTTTGAGAGATATGTCAAAATGGGGATACGGTTACTCGGATTACAGTTGGAACAGTGCATATAACGGCGGAATGGACGGAGCCCAGTTAACATACGATGATCAGGAAAAACTAAAAGTAGATTTAGTTTATTCAAAAATGGCAAATGAAGACAGCGATGTAAACAGCAGTAAAATCAACATGATAATAGTAAACGGAAAGTATAAAGTTAATGATAACATAAGTTTAAAAGGTTATTTGTACGATTCAGAAACAACAAGTTGGCAGGTAGTTGGTTATGGAAACAGATCAGATACGATAGGAATAAAGCCTGAAGTGAAATTCGGGGCTTTAAGCGCATCAGGAGAAATAGCACAGCAATATTACAGTGATGATTCAAATATGTTTGATCAGAAATATGATGATGCAATACTTACAAAATTGAATGCATCATATCAATTTGATTTAACAGGTATGACATTGACACCGAGAGTTCAGTATTTAAGAGCAGGCGATGATTTTTGGTCGGATGTTTCAGATGCAAATTTCGGATTTATGAGCAGCGAATATTGGTGGTATTGGGGTTTATATGATGTAGAATCATATAATATCGGAGCAGATTTGAAAAAAGGCAAATACTGTGTGTCACTTGATATATTTAAAAACGGAGATTCAAACGGCGGAAGCTATTATTGGTATGAATACGATTTAGTAGGAAAATACAAATATACAGATGCGATTGAATTTTATGCAGGATATGCGTATGCGGAATCTGAAAAGGGTTCAAACTACTGGTGGGAAAGCCGTACAATAATGGGAGTAACTTGGAAATTTGGTAACAAATAATCAGTTTTGCAATATAAAAAAAGAGACAGGAATTTTAAAAACCTGCCTCTTTTTTTAATTTCTTAGTTTTTATGTTAATTGTTGTTGACATATAGTTTGTTTTTTTTTATAATGCGAAGTGTTAAGAAGATGTGAAAAAATTGTGAAATGGTTTTGAAAACTTTCAAAAGGAGAGAGCATGAAAAAGTTTTTTGTTTTAATGTTGGCTTTGGCTTTGTTTGTTCCAGCAGTAGCAAGTGCACAGATTAAGTGGAACGGGCAGTTTAATGTTTTTGGGTATGCATTTGATAATGCTCCATTTGCAGAAGACGGAACAAGCAACACATATTCAAGATTAATCCTTGGAGCAAGTTTTGATTTGGCGGAAAATATTGAAGGTAATGCTTCTTTAATGTATTTCAGTACATGGGGCGATAATTATTTGGCGGGTCAGCAGATAGACAACTCTAATGATACAGGCATATTAAGTACAACTAAATTGATAGAAGCAAATGTTGTATTTAAAAACTTGTTTGATAATGATAGAATTTCGGCAAAAGTCGGAAGACAATTTTATGACGGCGGAACTTTGTTCTATGTAGGACCGAGAGATTTGATATGGTCATATTTTATTCTCGGACCTATGGGTATGCCTTCTTATTTTATTCAGGACTCAGGCATGGACGGTGTAGTTTTGACTTATGATAATAAAGAAGATTTAAAAGTAGATTTGGGTTATTCTAAATTAGTAAATGAAGATACAGATTCCGGGTATAAAATAAATACAACATTTGTTAATACAAAGTATACGTTAAACGATATGTGGAACGTTCAGGGATATTTCTATGATTTTGAGATGGCAAATGTCGGCGGTACCGATTATGTCAGATTTGAATACTTAGGTGCAAAACCTGAATTTAAATACAATTCGTTATTGGCATCAGTTGAATTGGTACAGTGCTTTGCAGATGATGACGGATCAATGTTTTCTACCAGACATACAGGCGACGGATACAGAGCAAAAATTGATTTGTCATATGATTTAAGTCCTTTAAAACTCAGAGGAATGTATTTAATGACAGGTACTGAGTTTTATATTTCTCCGATGCAGCACAATTATCTTGGTTTGATTTTTACGGGAATGTCTGGGATGCTGACAGTTGGCGGTATGCCCGCAGATGTTTATATTGATTGTATGAATTTAGGAGCAGATTATACAATTAATAAATTTAATTTCTCAGTCGATTATTTCAGAATAGGATTGCCGAGAGATGATGCCTATAAAATGTACGAAGTTGATTTTATGGCAAAATACAATTACAAAGAAAATATTGCCTTTAAAGGTGCAATAGCGTATATGAGTGAAGAAAACAGCGCTTATCATGATATGGCTTATTTCATGGGCATTGATTATAAATTCGGCAGCAAATAAAGAAGTTTTTAGTACTTAAATAATTTTGAAAAATTTAAACAAGGAGAGAGTATGAAAAAGTTTTTTGTTTTAGCATTAGCATTGGCTTTGTTTGTTCCAGCAGTAGCAAGTGCACAGATAAATTGGTACGGACAGTTGGACATTATGGGTAGCATGGATCGTTCGCAAGGCAATACAAATTTTGCAGACCAGTACAGCTATACAAATTCAAGATTATTTGTTGGTGCAAATTTCGGATTGGAAGAAAATATTGAAGCAAACGTAGCATTAATGTATACAAACAGCTGGGGAGATAATTATTTGGCAGGCCAGCAGATGGACAATACAAATGATACGGGGTTATTAAGCAAAACGGTGCTTGCAGAAGCAAATATAGTATTTAAGAATTTATTTGATAATGATAAGTTAACATTAAAAGTCGGTAAATTTTATTACGGCGAAAAAGGCGATGCAATATTCTATGTAGGCTTAAGAGATATGTCTAAATGGGGATATGCTTATTCGGATGATTATTGGAACAGTGCATTTGACGGAGGAATGGACGGAGCCCAGTTAACATACGATGATCAGGAAAAACTAAAAGTTGATTTGGTGTATTCAAAATTGACAAATGAACAAAGTGATGTAAATGATGACAAGATAAACATGATAATAGTAAACGGAAAGTATAAAATAAATGACAATATAAACGTAAGAGGTTATATTTATGATTCGGAAACAACAGATTATAACGTAATTGGAACAGATGATTTTTCGGCTAACAGAGCGGAAATAATCGGAATAAATCCAGATGTTACATTCGGAGCATTAAAAGTTTCCGGCGAGATAGCGAAAGCCTATAGTAGCAGACAATCAAAAATGTTTGATGAAGACTTAGAAGATTCAGTTCTTACAAAACTTAACGCTTCTTATCAGTTTGATTTAACAGGTATGACATTAACGCCGAGAGTTCAGTATTTGAGATGTGGCAATAATTTTTGGTCAGACGTATCTGATGCAAATTTCGGTCTTATAACCGGAACGTATAATAACTGGTGGGGAATATACAGTTTAGAATCAATGAATATTGGAGCAGATTGGTCAAAAGGCAAATACAGTGCATCATTGGATATATTTAAAAATGGTGATGCAAACGGCGGGAACAGTTATTGGTATGAATACGATTTGGTAGGAAAATACAAATATACCGAAGCGATTGAATTTTATGCGGGATATGCCTATGCAGTACAAGAGGATGATTCAAATAATTGGGAAACACGCGGTATAATGGGCGTAAACTGGAAGTTCGGAAGCAAATAATTAAATTTGTAATATAAACAAAAGAGACAGGATTTTCAATGCCTGTCTCTTTTCGTTTAGAGCAAAAAATGGTATGATTTTAAAAAGATTTTATTTATTGGTCTGTATGTTTTTTTAGACAGTTTATGTAGTAAGCCGGATTATATAATTTACGTCATCGGCTATTGACAAATGGCTAACTAACAAATATAATCTAAACCTGTTTGGATATGGAATTTATGGAAAAGTTTATATTATGTTTTGATGATTTTAAAAAGAAAAAAACATTAGAAGTAAAAAATGAAGTTTTTAACCTTGATTTAGATAGTAGTATTTTAAAAAAGTCAGATTTAAAAGTTTCTTTTAAGGCAGTTAAGTATTCTGACATTATAAATATAGTAGGCACTGTATCCGGTGTTGAGACTTTTGAATGCTCAAGATGTTTGGTAGTTTTTGATAAAAATACGAAGGTTGATTTTGAGTTTTCCTTTGCTAAGGAAGACGGAGAATTTAACCTTTTTGATGAAATAAAACAAACAATAATACTGGATATTCCTATGCAGCCGTTATGTTGTGCCGGATGTAAAGGAATATGTCAGGTTTGCGGTTGTAATAAAAATCAAAAAGATTGCAGTTGCAAAGAACAATTAAACAGTGAATTTATTTTCGAAAAGTGGTCAAAAATAATAAAATTAAATAAAAAGTAATCGGGGGAAAAATGCCAAATCCAAAAAGAAAGCATAGTCCGCATCGTAGAGATTGTAGGAGATCAGCAAATTCTAAAATAACTGCAGAAAATTCAAATAAGTGTTCAAACTGCGGGGCACCAAAAATGCCGCATAGGGTTTGTCCGGACTGCGGATTTTATAATGGAAAATTGATTGTTCCTAAAAAAGTTAAAAAATCAAAAACTCAAGCAGAAGAGCAACAAAAGGAACAGAAGTAAATGATAATTGCTCTTGATGCAATGGGTGGCGATAAGGCTCCTGACATAAATATAGAAGGTGCCGTACTTGCTACAAAATATACAGAGCATGAAGTTCTTCTTGTCGGCAAACAGGAAGTTTTGTATCCTTTGCTTGATAAATATGCAAAGATACATAATGTTTTGTCGAGTAAAATCAAAATTATTAATGCAACCGAAGTTATAGAAATGCATGAATCGCCTGCAAGTGCCGTGAGACAGAAAAAAGATTCTTCAATGGCGGTCTGTGCAAAATTGGTTGTAGATAAGCAGGCGGATGCTTTTGTTTCAATGGGTAATTCCGGTGCGGCAATGGCAACCGCCATAATGTATTTCAAAAGAATTCCCGGCGTTTTAAGACCGGCAATATCAACTCCTTTTCCGACAATATCAGGCATGTGCACGATACTGGATGTTGGTGCAAACGTAGATTGCAAACCGGAACATCTGGTTCAATTTGCTATTATGGGAAGCATATATGCTGAAAAAGTTTTAGGCCATCCCAAACCAAAGATTGGTATAATATCAATAGGCGAAGAAGATACAAAAGGTAATGAACTTACTTTTGCCGTATCGGATATGCTTAAAAAAACATCACTTAATTTTATAGGCAACATAGAAGGAGGAGATATAGTTAAAGGTAAAGCCCATGTGGTTATCTGTGACGGTTTTATCGGTAATGTTATTTTGAAATTTGGTGAAGGTGTTGCGGATATGGTCATTAAATTAGTAAAAGACAGCGTAAAAAGCAATCCTCTTTTTTGGGGGATGATACCATTTTTGAAACTGGCAATGTACAGTATGAAAAAAAGAGTTGATTATACGGAACAAGGCGGAGCTCCGTTGTTGGGCGTAAATGAAGTTTGTTTGATAGGTCACGGGAAGTCCAATGCAAAAGCTGTAAAAAATGCCATTATCGTTTCTGCAAAATATGCATCAAAACATGTAAATGATGAAATAGCTCAAGAGCTTGCAAAATATGAGGGTCTTATAAAATCCTAAGGTGTAAAAAATGAAAAAAATTAATGTAAAAATTCTAGGAACCGGTTCGTATGTTCCGGAAAAAGTTTTAACAAATGCCGACTTAGAAAAAATGGTTGATACTTCAGACCAGTGGATAACCGAAAGAACCGGCATCAAAGAAAGAAGAATAATAGATAAATCACAAAATTTATCTGATTTGGCTTTTGAAGCATCCAAAAAAGCTATAGAAAAATCAAAAATTTCAATAAGTGACATAGATGTAATCGTAGTAGCGACAGTTTCAGGCGATATGCCGTTTCCGGCAACCGCTTGTATTTTACAAAAAAAGCTTGTAAGTAATGCAGTTGCATTTGATATATCGGCAGCATGTTCCGGTTTTATGTACGGACTTTCAATAGCAAAATCTTTTATAGAATCAGGTTCTTATAAAACCGTTCTTTTGGTCGGCGGTGAAGTTTTAACAAGAATAACAGACTGGACAGACAGAAATACCTGTGTTTTATTTGGTGACGGCGCAGGTGCTATGGTATTACAGGCATCAGAAACAGAAAACGATGTTTTGTCGGTACATTTAGGAGCTGACGGAACTTATACAAATCTTTTAAATATTCCTGCCGGCGGAACGGCAATGCAGACAACACATGAAACTGTTGATAATAAATTGCAATTTATAAAAATGTCCGGTAAAGAAGTTTTTAAAATAGCTGTTGTTAAAATGACGGAAGCAACACAAAAAGCATTGGAAATAGCAGGCAAAAAAGATGAGGATATTGCTTTATATATTCCGCATCAGGCAAACTTAAGAATTATAGAAGCAGTCGGCAAAAGACTCGGTGTAGCAAAAGAAAAAGTTTATGTAAATGTTCATAAATACGGTAATATGTCTTCTGCAACAACAATAATAGCACTTGACGAAGCCATTACTTCCGGAACAGTTAAAAAAGGTGACTTAGTAAATATTATGGCATTTGGCGGCGGACTTACCTGGGGTGCGGCAGTACTTAAAATATAGAAATTTAAAAAAACATAAGACTTTAGAGAAATTTTTATTCTGTAAGGATTTTTTAATTAGGAGCAATAAAAAATATGCAAAAAATAATGCTGATGTTTCCGGGACAAGGTTCGCAATATATAGGCATGGGGAAAGATTTGTATGAAAAATTCCCTGTGGCGAAAGATATAATAGATCAAATTGGGGATGAACTCAAAAAAATAATATTTGAAGGTACAGAAGAAGATCTAAAAAATACCCAAAATGCACAACCGGCAATTTTTGCAATAAGTATTGCATGTTTTGAAGTTTTGAAAAAAACAATAGATTTAAGCAAATTTGAAATAATAACAGCAGGACATTCACTTGGTGAATATTCAGCAATGTGTGCATCGGGTATTTTTAGTTTTAAAGACGGGCTTTCAATGGTTAAAGCAAGAGGCGGATTTATTCAAAAAGCATCAGAACAAAATCCGGGAACAATGGCGGCAATTTTAGGATTGGATAAAGACACAGTTATTAATGTATGTAGTCAGGCGAGTCAAATCGGTGTTTGTGATGCGGTAAATTTTAATTCTCCGGGACAAATTGTTATATCAGGAAGCACACAGGCAGTTCAAAAAGCAGTAGAACTTGCACAAGTACAGGGTGCAACAAAGACAATACTTTTAAATGTGTCAGGACCGTTTCATTCTAAATTAATGACGCCGGCATCACAGATGATGGCAGATGAGTTAAATAAGTATACGTTAAATAATCCGGTATATCCTGTAATTACAAATTGTGATGCGGAATTGACAAAAGACAGCTCAAATGTAAAAGAAAAACTTGCAAAACAAATAAATAATTCAGTAAAATGGGACGCTTCAATTTTAAATGCAGTTGCCGGTGGAGTGGAACTGTTTATTGAAGTCGGGCCTCAAAGAGTTTTGTCAGGGCTTATGAGAAGGATAGATAAAAGTAAGAAGGTACTTAATATAGAAGACAGTGTAAGCTTAGAAAAGATAGCAAAGGAGTTAAATCAGTGAGATTAAAAGGACAAGTAACAATAATAACAGGTTGTGCGCAGGGCATAGGAAAATCAATAGCTGAAACATTTGCAAAAGAGGGTGCAAATATTGTAGTATCTGACATCAATATTGAATTGGCTCAGAAAACAGCTGATGAATTAAAGAGTTTTTACGGTGTAGAAACATTGGCAGTAGCAGGTAATGTTTCGAAATTGGAAGAGTGTGAAAATTTAGTTGCAAAGGCACTTGAAAAATTTCAAAAAATTGATATACTTATAAACAATGCGGGTATAACAAAAGATAACTTAGTGCTCAGAATGAGCGAAATGGAATGGGATGCAGTTATAGCAGTTAATTTGAAAGGTGTTTTTAACTGTACAAAAGCAGTTACAAAACAAATGTTTAAACAAAGAGCAGGAAGAATTATAAATATAACATCAGTTGTCGGACTCATGGGTAATGCCGGACAGGCCAATTATTCTGCCTCAAAGGGCGGAGTAATAGCTTTAACAAAAACTTGTGCAAGAGAGTTTTCTTCAAGAAACGTTTTAGTTAATGCGATAGCACCCGGTTTTATAAGAACGGCAATGACGGATGCTTTAACTGATGATGTTAAAGCAAAACTTTCTGAGCAGATTCCGTTAAAGAGATTAGGTGAAGCAAGCGATATAGCAAAAGCAGCATTGTTTTTGGCAAGCGAGGAATCTTCATACATTACCGGACATGTTTTATCGGTCAACGGCGGGATGTACATGTAAGCAGTCAGTGTAAGTAAAATGCAGTGAAAAAATAAAAAGGGTTGTAACACAACTCAACAAAAACAGGGGGACAGTAAAATGGCTGACATAGAAACAAGAGTGAAAGAAATTATTGTTGAACAGTTGGGTGTAGATCCGGCTGAAGTTAAAACAGAAGCATCATTTATAAATGATTTAGGGGCAGATTCATTGGACACAGTTGAATTGGTTATGGCTTTTGAAGAAGAATTTGGAATTGAAATTCCTGATGAAGAAGCAGAAAAAATTCAATCTGTCGGGCAAGCTGTTGAATATATTACGGCTCATCAAGCCAAATAGGTTAGAATTTAAAAGCTTATGAATAAAAAAAGAATTGTTGTTACAGGTGTAGGAGTTCTTTCACCTGTAGGTATTGGCAAACAAGAATTTGTTAGTGCCTTAAAAGAAGGAAAATCTGGAGCTAATGCTATTACTGCATTTGATGCTTCAAATTTCACTACAAAGTTTTGCGCTAGTGTCAAAGATTTTGTGCCCGAAAATTTTATTGACAAAAAGAAAGCAAGAAGAATGGCCAGATTTACCCAGATGGGATTTATTGCCGCAAAAATGGCAATTGAAGATTCCAAACTTGATTTATCTAAAGAAGATTTGTCAAGAATCGGAGTCATTACGGGAACAGGTATAGGCGGGCTTGAGATTACAGAACAAGAGCATTCTGTCGTGGTAGAAAAAGGTCCGAGAAGAGTTTCTCCTTTTTTGATTCCTATGATAATAACAAATATGCTTCCGGGTGAGATTGCAATTGAACACGGTTTCACCGGTCCCAATTATGCTATTTCAAGCGCATGTGCATCTGCAAACCATGCTATAGGAAATGCTTTAAGACTTCTCAGATACGGAGATGCCGATGTTATTATCACCGGCGGTGCAGAAGCTTCAATAACAGACTTGGCAGTTTCAGGATTTAATAATATAAAAGCACTTTCTACAAGAAATGATGATATTACCAAAGCATCAAGACCGTTTGATTTAAACAGAGACGGTTTTGTTGTAGGTGAAGGTGCAGGTATTTTGGTGCTTGAAACATTGGAACATGCGGTTGCAAGAGGCGCAAAAATATATGCTGAACTTGCAGGTTACGGTGCTTCAGATGATGCATATCATATGACTGCTCCGGACCCTGAAGGAAAAAGCGTTATTCAGGCGTTGGAGTTAGCAATCAAAGATGCCGGTATTTCAAAAGATGAAATAGACTATATAAATGCTCATGGAACCTCAACAGAATTAAATGATAAAACAGAGACACTTGCGATAAAAACTGTTTTTGGAGAAAGAGCTTATAAAATCCCGGTCTCATCAACAAAATCAATGACAGGACATTTACTCGGTGCAGCCGCCGGAATTGAGGCTATTGCAACAATTTTATGTATGGAAAATGGTTTTATTCATCCTACAATAAATTATGAAACACCGGACCCAAATTGCGACTTAGATTATGTCCCGAATGTTGCAAGAAATCAGCAGATTCATTGTGCGTTGTCAAATTCTTTAGGATTTGGCGGACACAATGCAACAATAGTTATAAAAAAGTATGTTGGATAAAATAAAAAAAATATTAAAAAATTTTTCTTGTCATGATTGTTGTATGGAGCAAGAAAAAATAAATGTAGCAAAAACAAAAGACAGTTCTTTAAATGTCGGAGCAGTAACTATAGAAAAACTTCAAAGTGTTATTGGTTATAATTTTAAAAATCAAAAAACTTTGGAACTGGCATTAATACACAAATCATATTTTAGCGAATGTGGTTTAAAAGATTGCAACGAGCGGATGGAATTTCTGGGAGACGGTATTCTATCCGCTCTTGTTTCTGAATATCTGTATAACAAATATTCAGATAAACAAGAGGGAGATCTTTCTCAACTAAAAGCCCAGATGGTATCTGCTAAAAGTTTAAGCAGATGGGCTAAAGAAATAAATTTAGATAAGTTTGTTTTAATCAGTAAAAATGAAGAACTTAACGGAGCAAGGCAGAGAGAATCTCTGCTCTGTGATTCGTTTGAAGCAGTAACAGGTGCAATTTATTTAGACGGCGGTTTTGAACCGGCATCAAAATTTGTCGGTAAATTTTTAAATCAACAAAGTAATTTTGATATGACCGATTACAAAACTACATTACAAGAGAAAATTCAGTCGCAGTATCGGACTTTACCACAATATAAAGTATTGGAAGAATTAGGACCTGACCATAACAAACAATTTAAAGTTGCAGTATTTGTGCAGGATAAAGAGTTTGGAGTCGGATTGGGCAATTCAAAAAAGCAAGCAGAACAGATGGCAGCAAAGCAGGCATTAACCAAAATTTTGTAAAAACTAAAAATCCCACACATTTTTTCTATTTCGTGAAAAAATCTGTCGCAAGAGTTTGGTTTCATAAAAAATCGGAGGATAGTATGCAATATTTTTTAAGTGAAGAACAACAAATGTTAGTTGACGTGGCAAGAGAAATAGCGGAGAAAAAAATTAAGCCGGT
>JAQTSO010000051.1 GCA_028711215.1 Endomicrobiaceae bacterium
TTGAGATTTTTAACAGCAGCAATTTAATGAATATAGATAAAAGGTTAATACAAGCAAGACCTTGTGATTGGGAAGAATATAATAATTGGGTTAGCGATTATTTGGGGATAAAAGATTTTTTTGATTTGTCCAAAAGGTATATTTAGAAGTTCCAATTGAAAATTTAATATTAAAAAGGATATATGATGCGAAAAATTAAAATTGTAAAAAATTATTTAAAACATGCTGAAGGTTCATGTATGTTTTCATTGGGCGAAACTAAAGTTTTATGTGTCGCAACAGTTGAAGAAAGAGTTCCTCCTTTTATTGAAGCAAAAAAAACTGATGAAGGCTGGGTAACGGCAGAATATTCAATGCTCCCGAGATCCTGTAATGACAGAATATCAAGAAACAGATTGCAAAACGGCAGAGCTCAGGAAATATCAAGATTAATAGGACGGTCATTAAGAGCAAGTGTTGATTTTAAAAAATTAGGTAAAAGAACAATTACAATAGACTGTGACGTTATAAGAGCAGACGGCGGAACAAGAACAGCCTCAATAAACGGCGGTTTTATTGCTTTGGTACTGGCACTTAAGAATTTACAAAAGAAAAAACTTATAAAAGAATTTCCTATAAAAGATTATATCGGAGCAATCAGTGTCGGTTTTGCAAACGGCAAAATGGTTCTTGATTTATCTGCAAAGGAAGATAATGTCGCAGATGTTGATATGAACGTTGTTATGACCTCTAATGGTGATTTAATTGAAGTACAGGGAACAGCAGAAGGCGATGTTTTTTCAAGAAAAGATTTAGACAAAATGCTGGCTCAGGCTTATATAGGTATTAAGGCTATTACCAATGCTCAGAAAAAAGCTTTGGGCATATTATAACATTTTAAAATAGAAGAAGAGTATTTGTTAAATCAAATCAAACATGAAAATTAATCAAAAAATAGGATATCTCATTTTGGTATTAATTGTTTCTTTAATGCTTTCGGGGATAGTATCTTATCTGATATCAAAAAAAAATAATATTTCAACGGATTTAAGACTTATTTTAAATGGTAATAAATCTGTAATTTTAGGTAAAAATTTAAATTTCATATCAGATAATTTTAACAATAAATATATAAATATTAATATTAATGGATATGTTGGTAATATCAATATATATTTTAAAAATATGATTGATGAAGAATTTGGACTAAGAATATATAATGGAGACAATAATGGCAATATAAACCTTAAAGGTTCTATAGCGATTCCTCAGAACCGTTTTTATGCAAAATTCACGGTTGATAAACCTTTTTCAAATTTGATTTTGCAAATGAGTAATGCCGATTTTTATAAAAATATAAATCAAATAACAATCAACGAATCAATCTTTAATAAATACTTTTTTATAAGATTTTTTTTAATATTTATTCTTATGTTTTTTGCATTTATGCACTTTATTTTTAATATAAAAAATATGTATGAAAAAATATATGAATATAAATATTATATAGGATTCGCTGTTGTCGTTTTTGCTATTGTTTGTGAATTGAGTGGTTCATCAATAGCAATGTGGCAATATTCTACAGACTATTACGAAAGTCAAAACGGACTCATAGCTGGCAAACCCAGAAGTATTAGAAGCGATGAATGGAATGTTTATACGCCTATACAACTTTCACAGACTGTATCCGGATATAAATATTTTAATAATATTTCGCGTGGTTCTGAAACAGATATGTTTCTTTTTTATGCACAACCTGTAAAAAATACAATGTCAGTTTTCAGACCTTTTTTATGCGGTTTTCTTGTCCTTAATCCGGCAAAAGGTTTGTCGTTTTTCTGGACAGGAAGACTGGTAAGCCTGTTTTTAATATCATTTATGTTCTTTATGATGTTAACTAAATCCAACAAAAAAATTTCATTATTAGGTGCTGTTATGATAACTTTTGCTCCTGTTGTGCAATGGTGTTTTACTTCTAATGGAATAGTTGAAATTTTAATATTTGGTGAACTTGCCGTTTTAATGTTTTACCAATATCTTAAAAGCAATAATTTTTTAAAAAGAGTGTTATTCTTATTTATAATGTATGTTTGTTTAGGCGGTTATATATTAGTTCTTTATCCTGCATGGCAGGTTCCATTCGCTTACGTATTTTTTGCAATTTGTTTATGGCTGTTTTTGGAAAATAGAAAAAAATGTCAAATAAATTTCAAAGATTTTATAAGTATTTTATTTTTTATATTATTGTTTAGTATAAGTATGTTTTATATTTATAATAAATCGTTTGATGCAATATATTCCATGGTTAATTCATTATATCCCGGCAAAAGATTTGAAACTGGCGGAACAATGACGTATGATCTGTTTAGATCGTGGGGTAATATTTTTTTTCCGATTAAAGATAATTTGCCGATTTCAAACGTGTGTGATATGGCAACTTTTTTTGATTTGTTTCCCATGGGATTAATTTTGACATTATGGGTAATATTTAAAGAAAAAGTAAAAGATGTTCTTTTAATAATATTGCTAATATTTAGTTTTTTTATAATATTTTGGTGTGTAGTCGGGTTCCCTGAATTTCTTGCAAGAATTTCACTTATGTATTTATCGCCACTGCACAAGACATTGAGTTTTTTTGGTTTTTTAAATGTAATTTTATTGATAAGGGCATTAAGTTTGGTTTCAACCAGTATGAATTTAAAAAATAGTTTAATAATAAGTTCTATTATAACAAGTATTATAACGGTGAGTTCTGGTTATATATATGGAGAGTATATGACTGTTTTTATGATTTTTATAATAATAATTTTGAGTTTTTTGCTGTTTTTATCAATGTTACAAAAAAAATTGAATAAAATATTTATGTTTGTTGCAGTTTCTGTAGTTTTGTTTGGAGGACTTTTTGTAAATCCAGTTCAAAGCGGAATAGATATTGTCAATAAAACCGAGTTGGCAAAAGTGATAAAAAAAATAAATGATAGTAAACACGGATTATGGATTGTAGAAGGCAATGGGATGCCACCTGCCAATTATTTAATAATGCAAGGAGCATCTACAATAAATTCAACAAATTCATATCCTAATATTGATTTATGGAAAAAACTTGATAAGGATGAAAAATATAAAGATATTTATAATAGATATTGTCATATAAATGTTATGTTTACCCAAGATTTGAATATGGAAAAATTCAAATTGATAGCAACAAATGCAATACAAGTAAATTTAACTGTTAATGATTTAATAACATTGCATATTGATTATATTTTTACTAGAAATGATTTACCCAAATACAACAGTAAAAATATAAAATTTCTTGAAATATATTCCGATGGATATTATAAAATATATAAATTGGACAAAGTTTAGTGAGTTAATATTAATTTATTAATGTGTATTTTATAAATAATCAAGAAATCATTGTTGCCAATACAACCAAGTTTTCATATAATTAAAATAAAGGTGAAAAATGAAAATAAATGAAATAATACTTGCAACAGGCAACAAACATAAAGTATCTGAAATAAAAGATATTCTTTCTGATTTAAACGTAAATATAAAACCTATGATAGAGTTTGATAATTATCCTAAAGTTGTTGAAGACGGTTTAACGCTTGAAGAAAATGCAACAAAAAAGGCAGTTGAGGTTGCAAAATTTTTTAACAGTTGGGCAGTTGCAGATGATACGGGACTTGAAGTTGAATATCTTAACGGAGCACCGGGAGTTTTTGCTGCCAGATATGCAGGAGAAGGATGTACTTATGAGGACAACAATAAAAAACTTCTCAAAGCATTGGAAAATGCAGATAACAGAAAAGCAAAATTCAGATGTGTTATCGCATTAAGTGACCCAAACGGTAATAATGTGATACTTTCAAAAGGTGAAATTTCAGGAATTATAAGTGAAAAAATTTCAGGCACACAAGGTTTTGGTTACGACCCGATATTTTTTGTAGAAGAATATAAACAGACATTTGCAGAACTTAAAGACGGTATTAAAAATAAAATAAGTCACAGAGCTTTAGCACTTCAAAATTTTAAAAAAAATATAGCAAATCTGATAGGTTAAAAAATGATTTCATTTCTACATTCATCATCAGTGCAGGGTATAAGTGCTTATTTGATAGATGTTGAAGTTGATATATCCTCGGGATTACCCGTATTTTCAATAGTCGGACTTCCCGATACTGCCGTAAAAGAATCAAGAGACAGAGTTGTATCTGCAATAAAAAATTCCGGTTTTGATTTTCCCGCAAAAAAAATTACAGTTAACCTCGCACCTGCTGATATAAAAAAAGAAGGCGGGTTATTTGATTTGCCGATAGCAATAGGCATTTTGGTTTCAAGCGGATATGTTGAGAAAAAATCTGTTCATAAAATTTGTGCAATCGGTGAATTATCATTAGACGGTAAATTAAGACCTGTAAAAGGATTACTTCCGATAGTTTTAAGTTTAAAAAAATTCGGAGTAAAAAAAGTAATAATTCCGGAAGGTAATAAAAATGAGGCATCAGTTGCAAAAGATATTGAAATTTATCCGTTTTCAACTTTAAATGAAGTTGTTAAGTTTTTAAAAAATGAAATTAAAGTTTTGCCTTTTCAGGCAGATAGTACGATAGATACAGACAATCAAATTTTACCGCATATTGATTTTTCAGATATTAAAGGGCAGTTTCTCGCAAAAAGAGGAGCAGAAGTTGCTTCTGCCGGCGGACATAATATGATAATGATAGGACCTCCGGGCTCAGGTAAAACAATGATAGCAAAAAGAATACCTACAATACTTCCTCCGATGAGTTTTGAAGAATCGGTCGAAACAACAAAAATATGGTCTGTATCAGGGCTTATTCAGGCAGGTGAAAGTTTAGTAAAACAAAGACCGTTCAGAAGTCCGCATCACACAACATCTTCGATTGCATTGATAGGCGGCGGTTCATACCCGAAACCCGGTGAAGTCAGTTTGGCACATAACGGTGTTTTGTTTTTGGATGAATTAACTGAATTTAGAAGGGATGTTTTGGAAGTTTTAAGACAACCATTGGAAGATAAAATAGACACAGTATCAAGAGCAAAAAGTACATTATCTTTTCCTGCCTCATTTATGTTGATTGCTTCAATGAATCCGTGCCAGTGCGGGCATTACGGAGATGCAAATAAGGAATGTACATGTAACCAGTATCAAGTTACAAAATATCGTTCAAAAATATCAGGACCTCTTATGGACAGAATAGATATTCAGATAGAAGTACCTGCACTTAAAATTGATGAAATTACGACTGAAAAAACAAATGCTGAAACTTCAGATGAAATTAAACAAAGAGTTGTAAAAGCAAGAAATATCCAATATGAAAGATTTAAAGATAAAAATATTTATTGTAATGCCCAGATGGGTCCGAAAGAAATAAAGAAATATTGTGTTTTGGATGATAAAGCAAAAGATTTACTTAAAAACGCTATTGAAAAACTCGGTTTTTCGGCAAGAGCATATGATAGAATATTAAAAGTTGCAAGAACAATTGCCGATTTGGCAGAATCAGAGACAATTACCTCAACCCATATAGCAGAAGCGATTAAATACAGAAGTTTGGATAAATAAAGTTTAAACAGGTGTGATGTGAATATTTTTAAAATACATAGGTAATAATTATGTATGGATATGAAAATATCTATCTAATTATGACTTAGATGTTTGTTTAATTGTTAATATTGATAATTATGTAATATAATTAATTTGGAAAGCATTTGAAAATCACATTACAAATTGGTACACTTTAAAACATATAATTCTGCAACTAATTTACTCATATTATAATAAGATGAAAAAAATTACACTTTCAAAAGAAGCTAAAAATTTAAAGAAAGGCATTTATAAGCATTTTAATGGTAAATATTATTATGTGTTAGGTATTGCTGTACATAGTGAAACATCCGAAGAGTTGGTTATATATGTTGCACTTTATAATATTCATAAAATATGGGTTAGACCACTAAATAACTTCATAGAACTAGTAAAAAAAGATGGTATCATATCACCTAGATTTGAATATAAGGCGCATTATAAAGAATGCATGAAATATAAATAATCAATGTAATTAATTGTTTCGTTATTATAATCATTTAATAAAAATTTTACAATAACGATTATCCAAGGGGTAATATATGAAAAAAAAGATTAATCCAAAACAAATCGTGACTATTTTGTATACTAATTATCGTAAGGAAACATCTCTCAGAAAAATAATTCCTGTAAAAATATGGTTCGGTAAAACGGAATGGCATCCACAATATCAGTGGTTGCTTGATGCATACGATATAGAAAAAAATGCCAAAAGATCATTTGCAGTGAAAGATATCAAATCTTGGCTTGCTGTAGAGGATTAAAATGTATTTATCTGATAAAGATATTAAATTAAAATTAGATGAAATGAATATAACTTGCGAAAGTTCAGATCATCCATTTGTAGTTAAAGATCAGATTCAGCCTTCTTCAATTGATTTGAGATTATCAAATGTATTTTGGGAACCATTAAAAAAAATTGGTTCTATTGATTTAAGAAAACGAAAACTTTTAGAAATAGATCCTACACGGTATTGGAAAAAGAAGATTGTTTATAAAGGTGAATATATTACTTTAAATCCAGGTAAATTATTACTTTGTAGAACATATGAAAAATTTTCAATGCCAAAAAATTGTAGTGGGAAAATAGAAGGAAGAAGTAGTTTTTCAAGAATGGGATTAGGCATACATTGTACTGGTGATTTTATTAATCCAGGTTATCGAGGGCATATGCCGTTGCAATTATTTAATTATGGACCAAATCCTATTAAGATTTTTCCATATTTGCCAATATGTCAACTTATTCTTGTTCAACTTTCAAGTATGCCGTCTAGATTTTATGGAGAAGAAGAATTGCAAAGCAAGTATATGGATGATGATGGTGGTCCATCATTTTGGTGGAAAGATAAAAGAATAAAAATTTTACATGAAATTTTTCGTCAGAGTAATGTTTCTATTGATATGGAAGAAAGAATTCTCAGTACTCTAGGTTCTCATGACAGCACAGTGTTAGCAAGATTTTCAAATTTTTTTAATGATGAAAAAACACCTAAAAAACATTTAGAGAATGCTTCTACAGCTTTAGATTGCTTTAAAATAAAAGAGAAAAAATTGGAAAGAAAAAGTAAAAGAATTCATATGTTCAGAAAGTTGGCATTCCCTACATTTTTCACTTTTTTACTTGGTATGATATTTACTGGAGTATTCGATATAAATTTTTTTATTTTACTTGTTATTACAGTTTCATCTGCTTTAGTATTCACTACTGATAAACCAGCTGAAAAATATTATGTGGATAAATAATTTTTAAACAGGTGTGGTGTGAATATTTTTAAAATTATCAATATAGCAATAAAGGTTTTAAAGATAATATTATTACGATTTCAATAACGAGAAATATATTTACTAGAACAAATTAGCTAAAGTATGGACAGAGGATTATGTGAATAAAAAAATTATAAGAATAATTTATACAGGTGGAACTATCGGTGGTCGCGAAAAATCTAGTGAAACAATAGTTAGTGACCTTAAAACAGATAAATTTGAGACATGTCTCTTTAATAAATTGCCAGACAATATAATAGAAGATGAAAATACAAAAGTTGAAATTGTAGCAGCACAAATAAATAAATTTAGTGAGGAAATGACACCAACTGATTGGGGCTTAATTGCAACTGCTATTAACAATGCAATTGAAGATGGTGTTCAAGGTATAGTGGTTGCTCATGGCACAGATACGATGGCTTACACAACTTCAGCTATTAGCTATATGTTGCAAGGAATAAAAATTCCTGTTGCTATTACTGGTTCAAACAAGCCTATTGTGGATAATGAAACAGATGCTGTGAAAAATTTAGAAGATGCAATTATTTTTGTTAAAAAAAATCTTTTCCCAGGAATTTTCTTGGTATTTTCTGGCGAAATAGAACGCAATAGTTTAATTCATTTAGGTACAAGAGTAAGGAAAGTCAGGTTTAGTAATAATTGTTATGAATCTGTTAATACTGCACCGATTGGTATGATAAAAAGAAATTTTTGGAATAATTCAATCAAGATTATTAATTACAATGTATTAAATAAATTCATTAAGTTAAATAACAGTAAAGAATATAACTTTAACAATAAAATAGACTCACGAGTGAGTCTATTTAAAATTTATCCTGGATTTGATCCTTCAATAATTAAAAATTGTATAGAACAAAAAGAGATTAAAGGAATTATATTGGAATTATATGCTTCAGGAACAGGGTGTACAAATACTTTGTCATATTCTTTAATTCCATCTATAATTTTAGCTGGTAAATATGGGATACCGATTTTTGCTATATCCCAGCATGTTGGTGTGATGAATATGAATTCTTATGGATCTGCAGAACGTTTAAAAAATGCAGGAGTTATTCCTCTGCACGATATGATAACTGAGGCTGCACTTCCAAAATTAATGTGGGTATTGGGGCAGACAAAAGATACTAAAGAAATAACTAAATTAATGTTAACTTCTTTATCAGGAGAAATTACTTTATGATGAAAAAAATTAAAAATTTTGCTTATCGAATAGATTCATCTGATAAGACAAATCATGTAGTAACATTGTTTCAAGTTTGTGGTGGTGTGTGTGCATTTCTGTATTCACAATATTCAAAATCAGAATATGTAATATATTCTTTTATATTTTTTTACTTAGTAGTAGTAGTAGTGTTATTGATACGAACATTAGTTAGTTGGAAATACGGAACTTTAAAATTATATTTAAATAGAAAATCCGGTATTTTATTTGATAAAAAGGCAGGTTTTAGAAATGTTAGTTTAAGATGGAGAACGATACAATTAATAATTAATAATTTATGTCAAAATATTTCTGACCAAGCCAAAGTAAATAAAATACTTTATGATACTGGGGAGATGGTAGGTAAGAATTTCTATGTTAAACTTGAGAATCATTTAAGAAAAAATCAAAAATCTTTTGATGGAGAAAGTCCTGAAAAAAAATTAGAAATATGGACAGATTACGATTCATCTTCTGGTATGGGAAAATTTACAATTAAAGATTTAATACTTGTTTCAAAAATAAAATTCACAATCACGATTGAAAATGCTTTTACATGTGATGAAGATAAAAGTAGTTCAAGAAATTGCTTATGTATGTTTATGTCTGGATATATAGCAGGATTTTGTTCTAAATTATTTAATGAACCGATTACTGTTGAGGAAGAGGAATGTGCAATGAATAGATCAGATAATATATGTAAATTTAAAGTTTATCAACCAAGCAAGTAATTTATTATAAGTAAGATAAATATGAATACTTAACTTTTTATATTCAAAATTCAAAAATAATATTAAAAATTATTTCAAAGTTAAAAAAATATTCATGTTAATTTAAAACGTTGTGTTTATATTGATGCCTATAAGTTTTAAATTAATATTCTTATATGATAACTCAAGATTCTGTCAAAATGTTTGCTCGCAATTTGAAAATCACATCTGAAATATATATACTTTTGAAGTCAAAAAACGAGAAATAAAACAATCGTTAAATACAGAAGTTTGGATAAATAAAGTTTAAACAGGTGTGTTTGTGAATATTTTTAAAATTATAAATATAGCGAGAAAGGTTTTAGCATATAATCTATTTAATAAAGCAATTCCGGTATCTGCGACGTTGTCCGTAACGGACAGATGTAATTCAAGATGTACCTACTGCGGTTTTTCAATCAGAAATACGAAAGAACTTTCACTTGATGAAATTAAATCGGTAATAGATGTTTTATGTAATCTCGGAGTTGAAAGACTCGGGCTTTGGGGCGGGGAACCTTTAGTCAGGGAAGATATAGGCGATATAGTAGATTATTGTAAAACAAAAAAATTGTATCTTACCATGGTTACAAACGGGTATTTAATAGGTGAAAAACTGGATATTATCAAAAAAATAGATGATGTTATTGTTTCTTTTGACGGTTTGGAAAAGTATCAAGATTTAAACAGAGGCAAAAATTCATACAATAAAACCATAAGTACAATTAAATTATTGGCAGATAATAAAATAAAATTTTTCACGATAACAGTATTAACTAAAAATAATATAAGTAATGAAAATATAGATTATATTCTTGAACTTTCCAAACAGTATAATTTTTTTACAACTTTTCAGATATTACATCATAACGATATTTTAAGTTCCGATTATAAAAATATTTTACCTGCCCATGATGAATATATTGAAGTATTAAAATATATTCATGGTAAAAAAAAGACAAATAAAAATATAGCCTCATCAAATATGT
>JAQTSO010000159.1 GCA_028711215.1 Endomicrobiaceae bacterium
ATTAAACATTTTTTCTTCTATCACTTCAAAGAGATCATTAATCTCATCACCTTTGAGTGGTGTAACTCCGAAATCATCAAGGAGCAATAATTTAAACTTCGATATTTTTGCAAGTGTTTTTGTGTAACTGCCATCGAGTCTTGATGCTTTGATCTCTTCAAGAAGTGTGGCAACGCGATAATACTTTGTATTATGTCCAAGATTAATGCAGCGTCTTGCAAGCGCCTGAGCTAAAAAACTTTTTCCTGTTCCCGTAGCGCCATTTAGAAGAATATTTTGATTTTTGTTGATAAAGTCTCCATTGGCTAAAGAGAGTATAAGTGATTTATTAAGTTTTCTGATTGGAAGGTATTGTATCTGCTCCAGTGAAGCATTTTTATCTTTGAAATTAGCCATCATGAGCATCCTCTTAATGCGTTTATCCTCTCTTTGGTTTATCTCTGCTTCAAAGAGATGAAAGAGCCTCTCTTCAAACGAGAGCGAGTGATACTTGGCATCTTCAGATTGAAGCAGGAGTGATTGTTTAAAACCTGAGAGACTCAGTGCTGTGGTTTGGTCTAGGAGTGTTGATATTGTTATCATTATATTTTTGCCCTTGTATTTTTATTGTCTATCTGTGAGTAATACTCACTGCCTCTGATATTTTTATGGTTATTAAAGAATGTATTGTTATTTGCGCAAGTTTGCGGGTTATGAAGCAAATAACTTTTTGTTTTTAGCATAGACTCTATCGATGCAACTTTATGAATACTCAGCTCATACGCTACTGCTGATGCCATTTCTAGTGTAGCTGCACCATAGGTTTTTGAAAAACTAAGAATTGCCATGCAGGACTTATATCCTCTGACCTGATGAGAGCGTGAGTCCATAATGCTTTGCATAAGTGCTGTTGTATGTGCTCCTATACTATTTGCCCAATTGAGAATCCTTCTTGGATTCCATTTTTCATGCTGGTACTCATGATCTTTGGGCATGTGTTCTTGAAGCGTTGAATCATGATAGGGTTGTGAGAGTTTGGGATGGTGTGCTATGACTTCTCCTCCAAATGCAATGGTAAGAGAGGTTGAGGAGTATGTCACATCTACTTTTTTGCCGAGATATTTGTAAGGAACTGAGTAACCGCTTCCCTCAAGTTCCACATGGTAATCCATCCCTACTGTTGCAGTTTTAAACTCTTTATAGATGTAGTTATTGCTTCTTAGTGGATGAAGTGCTGGCTTATCAAGCTGTTCAAATAGCTCTGTTCTACTTTTTCCAAAGCGACGAATGACTTTATCGTTATATCCATCAAGCAAAAAATTTATCTGTTGATTTAGTTCATCTACGCTAAAGAAGGTGTGATGACGCAGTTTCATAAGTATCCATCGCTGGATTGCTTTGACACCCAGTTCTACTTTACTCTTGTCTTGTGGTTTATAGGGGCGTGCCGGCTCTATTGCAACCCCGTAGTGTCTTGCCATATCAGCATAGCTTTCGTTGAGTTTTACAACACCTTTTTTATGGGAAATAACGGCTGCTTTGAGATTATCCGGCACGAGAATATTTGGAACGCCTTCATAAAACCTAAAAGCTAATATATGTGACTTGATGAAATCTTTTGTGGATTGGGTTGGCGATGCATGCACAAACGTGTATCCGCTAGCCCCAAGAACGCTTACGAAGATTTGTGCTTTTGAGGTTTCTCCAGTTTTTTGATTCACAATTGGCATTGTTAGTCCGCTGTAGTCTATGAAGAGTTTATCACCTGCGTAATGTATCTGACGCATTGAAGGGTTTATGGATTTTACAAATCTGCTGTAGTAGCGGTTGAACTGGCTGTAGCTGTATAAATCCGGTTGCGCGTTTTTATACTCTTCATACAGAAGTGCCCGTGTCATCCCTTTTTTAGTGAGCTCTTCTCTTACATAGTTCCAATCTGGGTGGATGAGCGCAAGAGTTGTTTGTTTAGTGCTGGGTGTGGGTTTATTTGGATGAAAAAGTTGCTCTAAATCTGACTCTTTGAGACAAAGTACATCTTCAAGTGATGCATCAAGCTCTATGAAACAGTTTACATAATTGGCGACACTATTTCTTGAAATCCCCGTGATAGATTGAATCTGTCTGTTGGATAGTTGGTTAAGATATTTTAATCTTAACACCTCTTTGATTATACTCATACATACTCTCCTCATTTATCACACCTTTTTAGGTGTATTATAGTGAAGAATATTCCCTACCTTAACTCTAGCTTAGCCGCGCATCACACTCATTTAGCCGGCCAAATAATCAATGCGCGAGGTGGCCAAGTGTTGATGCGCGTGCCGGCCAAATGCAAATGCGCGGGGTGGCCAAATGAGATGCGCGCGTACAACTGCCTTAAAGTTTTATTTTAAAGAGGTAGAAAAACCAAAAAAAGCTCTGCAAGATGAAAAAGTGTATATAAATCAAGAGTTGCAAAGTAGACTAATAAAAGATTTTTGATTGTCACTCAGACAAGCTCAAAATACCATAAAAATGTATCCTATCCCCTATATACGAGAGTCATTAGAAATTATCAAACATAAAATATTTCAAAAGGTAGTGAAAAATATACCTGCTTATACCATAACTGTACTCAACAATGATTATACCGCTATCGCAAATAAACAAGAACAGCCCTTATTATCC
>JAQTSO010000160.1 GCA_028711215.1 Endomicrobiaceae bacterium
TATAAATCTACTAGTATAAAATCTGTACTCATATGTAAGCATTATTTTAGTTTTTTAAAAGATCTTTCTAAGCCATATTCACACATAACGAATATAAATTGGGAAAGTTTGAAGGGTAAAGTAGAACTATTACGGTTAGTAATAAGTAGTTTGTGGAAACAAAATTGTTATGTTTTAGTTTTACCTTTGAGACATCCCATATATATTAAATTATTCTCGTTTTATATTAGACTTTTAACAAGAAGTAGAATTATTGGTTTTAATTTAGAAGGAAGTATATCTTTTAAAGAAAAAGGGTCGGCTTATTTTTTGGGAAATAAAAATATTATTCCCGCTCATGTAGATACAGAACTATTTTATGAACAAGCGAATAGGATGCTTAAATGGTTAGGTTTTAATTTTGTAAATGAGATACCTTCTTTGGAGTATATTGACGATATTGAAATTTTAAATAAATTTAATTTAAAAGAAAAAAATATTTATGCATGCATCTTTCGGCGTCTCATATAGATAGAAGTTTGCCATCTGATAGATGGAATATGATAATTAAAAATATTCAACAAAACTTACCGGAAATAAATATTGTTTTTACTGGTTCAGCAAAAGATAGTGATTTTATAAAAGAATGTATAAAAGATTTATCACAAAGTAATTTATTAAATCTATGTGGTAAATTAAAAATGCAAGAATTATTAAATGTATATAAAAAATCCCAATTAACAGTATGTGTTCATACAGGTAATGCTATTATAGTTAACATGTTGCACATACCTACGGTTATGGTAACTATTAAGGGTGTTTATATGTTTAATTATAAATTTAATCCAAACGCAACGATTCTTACTTCAACAAAAGATTGCATTTGCGATCCTTATGAAAGAAACTGTAATATGGTTAAATATAAAAGTAATGAATATATGGCTTGTTTGTTTAATATTTCAGATGATGAAATTGTAAAAGTTATTGTTAATAAATATAAACTTTAATGCCAAAAGTATCAATTTTAATAATCACATACAGTAAAAGATTTAAGTTTTTATCTAAAGTAGTAAAAGCGGTTATTAATGATCCGTATCTTTTTGAATTAGTAATTGTTAATAATGCATCTGACGATTCAAAAGAAATCAATAACTTAAAAGAAAATAACAATAAAATAAAAATCATTAATTTTGAAAGGAATATAGGTTCTGCTGGTGGTTATTCTGCTGGTTTAGAATATATCCGTGATACTAAGTGTGATTATGTATTTTTATTGGATGATGATAATGTTCCAGAGTTTGGTTTTGTAGAAAAATTTTTAAATAATATTAAAACTATCGGATTAGATAAAATTGTTGTATTGGGAAATAGACATAATTTAAAAAATAGTCAGGATTATTTTTATAAAGATGAAAAAATAAGCGAAAAAATACCATCAACTCTATTTGAAGTATTCTCATTCAAAAAAATAAAACATTTTATCAATCTTTTATTTGGTATAAATAAACAAAATAATTCTAAAAAAATTTTTAAACTAATTGTGGAAGTAAAAGCTTTTGCTTTTGGAGGTGCTTTTTTGCCAATACAAGCAATAAAAGATTCTCCTTTGCCGGACAGTAAATTATTTTTATATTGTGACGATGTAGATTATAGTTGGGGAGTTAGGAAGGCTGGATATAGATTTTTCTTGTGTAGTTCTCCAAAAATTGATGATATAGATTTAACTTTTCAAGAATCTCATTTGTTAGAAATGTTTTCTCCAACAACTTCAGATTTTAAAATATTTTTTAGAACTAGAAATATGTCTTTAATTTCTAGAAAACATACAAAAAATATAGTTTCTTTATATTTAAATGTTTTTATTTGGTATTTAGGATTATGCTTTTATACTTTTTTAAAAATGGGGATAAGCAAGTTTATTTTAAAAAGAATGATTTTGATTTTAAAATCATTATATAGAGGAATAAAATTAAATTATGATATTCCTTCATATATAGAAGTTCCCGGAAATAAATAAAACTATTTAATAATTAGCATTAAAAATCTAGCTAAAAAGTAGAAAATTATAGTTGGGTGAAATATTATTTTTCTTTCCCAACTTTCTTTTATTAAAGAAATGAGTGATGAAAATTTTTCTCTTTTTGATCTTTTCCTAAAATTTAATCCGTTCGGATTATATCCATCTGATAGGGTAGTATTACAATTTACATAATAAAATTTACCAATTCTTAAAGATAATTGATAATAAAATAACCACTCTTCTCCTTGTTTAACATATTTTGGAAAATATATGTTTTTTAATACTTCTGTGTTTATGCAATGTGTTGCATCACCTTTAATTTTCTTTGTAATTAGATAATCAAAAATGTAAGAATAATATGATTTTGATTTGTTGATTTTTGTAAAAGGACTACCATTATAATCTGCTCTATTAGTAATAATCCAATTTTGTTTTGATTCATCAATAATTTCTGACAAGTTTTTCAAAGCATCTTTTTCTAAAATATCGTCATCGTCTAAAAATATAACCCATTCTTTGTCATTTTCTGAAATTTTGTCTAAAGCTCTATTTCTAGAATAATTAACCCCATAATTTTTATCGTTTTTTAGATATGTTATTTTTGTATTGTTTGATATTTCATTTTCAATCAATTTGTATCCGT
>JAQTSO010000161.1 GCA_028711215.1 Endomicrobiaceae bacterium
GACGGCTTAAAGGGTCAACTCCGACAGTCGGCTCGTCCAACAATAACAATTTCGGACGGTTTAACAACACGCACATAAGTCCGAGTTTTTTATACATACCGCCTGACAATTTTCCGGCAGGTCTGTCTTTAAAATCTGCCATATCCGTTGCAACAAGCAGTTCGTTGCTGCGCGTATTGAATTCTTTTGAATTCAGTCCGTATAAATCACGGAAAAACTGTAAATTTTCCAAACAGGTTAAATCCGCGTACAAACTCGGTTCCTGCGGAAAATAACTTATATCAATTTTTATATTTTTGAAAAGTCTGCTGTGGTTTTTTTCTTTATAAATAATGTTTCCGGCATCCGGCGACAGCAGTCCTGAGATCAATCTTATTAATGTTGTTTTGCCTGCTCCGTTTGCACCTATTATTCCGTTGACCTGTCCGTTTTTTATATTAACGGATATATTATTTAATGCCTGGGTATCAGCCATTTTTTTACTGACATTATCAAATATTACCTCTAATGCAGGCATTTGAACCTCTTATTTTTTATCAAAATTTACTTCTATTGTCATTCCGGGTTTTAAAGTGAATTTATCGTTGTTGTCAAAAGCAATTTTTATTCCGTAAACAAGTCTTGTCCTTTCCTGTTTTGTCTGGACGTTTTTAGGCGTAAATTCAGCCTCATCATTTAAAACAAGCACTTTTCCTTTGAAATTCTTGTTAATTTCAGGTAAATAACCTGTTACTTCCTGCCCCGGCGAAATATCCGCCAGTTTATCGTGTTCTACATAAACCCATGCGTTTACTTTGCTTAAGTCTGCCACGGTTAATATTTTTCTTCCTGCAGGCACAAACTCGCCTTCTTCATAATATTTATATAAAACTTTACCGTCTATCGGGCTTTTTATCTCGCCCCATTGTTTTTTTATTAATGCCTGCTGATAACGGTTCTTTTTTAAATCATAATTTTCTTTTGAACCTGCCGAAGTCTTTAATAATTGTTCCGCCCGCTTAAATTCTTTTAAACTTATTTCATAAGCTAAATTCGGTTCTTTGTTTTCCAGCTCAGCCAGAAGCCCGTCTTTTACAACAGGGCTTCCCTCGTCAACATGGAGTTTAGTAATAATATCGTTTAATCTTGAAGATACATCCACTTCCACGGCTTCAATAACTCCGCTGTAAGCAAAGTTTTGCGGTCTTAAAAAGATAAGTGCCAGCATAACTATTGTAACTAAAAGCAAAACAGCCAAAATAATTTTTTGTTTTTTCATAATAACCTCATTTACCTAAATTATCCATTATTGCCAGACAATTAAGTTTTTCTATTTTTAAATTTGCCAAATCAGTTTGTGCCGAGAGTAAATCTATATTGGCATTTTGGACTTCCAAAAACGTTACAGAGCCCGCATTATATGCATTGTATGTGAGTTTTACACCGTCTTTTGCATCGTTAATCATTTTTTCAATAAGAGTATTTTCTATGTTTAATGAATACAGTCTTGTCTTGGAAAAATCAAATATGCTTTCAAGCTGTTCCTGCATATCCTGTTTCCGGTATATTACGGAGTCTGCCATATTTTTTTGTGCTTCAGACTGTTTTTTTGTTCTTGATTTTTCAAACAACGGCATGCTTAAACTTGCATTAACTCTTCCTAAAAAAATATCTTCGGTGATAGGACCGTTCGGATATTCAAAGTAAGCCCCGCCGGAAAGATTAATCCTCGGATATAAGCCTGATTTGAAAGAGTCGCTTAAATATTTATAAGAATTTATAAGTTTGTCATAGGAAAGCAGTTTTGCCTGATTTTCGTCAAAAGTAAAATTTTCAAAAGATACAAATTTTGCCAAAGTGTTATCCAAAGAATCAAATTCTATAAGAGAACTTGTTTCTCCGTCTAAGAGATTCGGATCAATCCTGTAATCTAAAGGATATCTTGCATCTATTGAAAAATTATCAACGGTTATCTTAAACAGCTCGGATAAATCCTGCGACAAAGCTGCTCTGGCATTGCTTATGTTTAGTTTTGCTCTTATAAATTGTTTTTCCGCCATAATTACATCAAGTTTGTTTTTATTTCCGATTTTAAATGCGGAATTAATGTCTTTTAACTGTTTTTGTGTTAAATTCAGATATTCGGAAAGAAAATATATTTTTTCCAAATCTCTCTGTATTTTAAAGTATGCCTGACGGGCTTGGAGTAAAATCTGTTTTTTTGCAGATTCTAATTCTTGTTTTTGTGATTCATAAGCCGACAATGAACTTTTACTTTTATTTTTTCTCCGGTTTTTATCAAATAATGTATATTGCAGTGTCGGACCGGCGGAATATGACCAATTATCCCCGAATTTAAGAGAATTTCCGGCAAGTTTTAATGACGGTATTTCAGAAACCCATCCTCCTCTTGCATCCAGCGTTAACGACGGATAAAGATAAGAATCCTCACTTTCATAAGCTGCCTGCTGCGACTGCATCAGGCTTTCCGGCTGTTTTATTTTAGGAGAATTTGCCAGTGCCTGTTTTTCAACGGTTTCAAGCGGCAATTTTATAATATCCGCCCCGAAAATCTGCGAAGAAATAAACAGACAAATTAACAACGGAAAAAGTTTTTTCATTTTGTCCTCTCTTTAAAAACCGCATT
>JAQTSO010000052.1 GCA_028711215.1 Endomicrobiaceae bacterium
GTCAGGGTTATGCGGGACTGATACCCGGTACAATGCCGGTGATAAACAGCGTGGCATTGAAGGGGATAGAGAATAAAGTAATTCCGTTTAACGTAGGAAAGATAACGGATGCATTGTACAGCGGGAAAGGGTCAAGCATAGTAATAAACATACAGGACTTGCATAGTCATGAAGAGACGCAGAAGAATATAAGCACGATATTGAGTATATTAGATAAGAAGTTTGGATTGGAAAGGGTATATGTGGAAGGAGCCTACGGACAGATAAACACGAAATGGTTATCGTCGATAAAAGACAAGAAGATAAAGAATGAGATATTGAGCAACATGTTGGAGAGCGGAAGATTGACAGGGAGTGAATATTACGCGGTAGAAAGCGGAAGGGATAATGTATTAGAGGGGATAGAAGATAAGAGGACGTATGTAGATAATTTGAAGAGATTAAAAGAAATATATGAGAAGAAAGCAGAGATAGAGAGTTATATACCGAATATAAGGTATATATTGGAGAAGAAGGCTGAGATATATTATTCGCAGAGTAACAGGAAGTTAAACAGGATAATAAAGAATAATAAGGAAGGGAAAATAAGTTCAGAGAGATATTTTAGATATTTGATGCAATCAGGGATGAAGGCCGGAATAGATTTAAGGAGATACAGAGGGTTGGTAAGTTTTTTACAGGTATTGGAGAAGCAGAGGAAGATAAAAGCAGAGAAGATAAATGAAGAGATAAATAATTTAATGCAGGAGCTTAAAGGGCAGATAAGTTATGACCAGTACAGGCAGTTAACGAGTAAGATAGGTGAAAAGGCGACGGAGACGGAATTTTATTTTGAGTTATTGAAGGTAGCCGAAAGTAAAGGATTGATGGGACAAAGCAGGTATAGGAACATAAATATATTTTTGGAATATTTGATATTAAGCCAGAGTATAAATCCGATAGAATTGACATATGAGGAGAAGGGATTAACGAGGGAAATACATAACAGGTTTGCAGTTAATGAATTTGAGAGCGAGATATACTTTTTAAAAGAATATGTAAGTTACATGGAAGGATATTTAAACAATAAGCTTACGGCTGATGAGTATGAATATTTTGTGGCAAATATGGGGACATTTAAGTTATTGTGGAAGAAATATGTAGATGTAGACGGGATAATAGAGATAGGAAGATACTTTGAGTTATTTGATAAATTTTACACGGAGAATGTAGAGAGGAACCGATATTTTATCAAGAACGTGATGGGGATAATGCCTGAAGTAGCGAAGGAAGGGATAAGGATAAAGGCAAACATAGATCATCAGGGCAGGGTACTGGAAGAGATAAACAATAAGAAAGATATAAAGGTAGTAATAACCGGCGGATTTCACACATACGGATTTACGAAGTTATTGGAAGATGAGGGGATAAGTTACATAGTGGTAACGCCGAATGTTACGGAAAGTGCGGTAACGGCAGAGCAGAAGTATGAGGAAATATTCAGACAGCAGAGCGGTGTGTTGTATGAGACATTACAGAAGATGTTTGTGTCGTCTGTAGGTAAAGGGGCTGTGCTTAATTCCGATGTTTTAAAGGCTGTTTCAGGCAACAAAAATATGCTTTCGATTCTAAACCAAATGTTATCGGATATGAGTTCGGATATAAAGTTAACAGCTTTTAATAAAACCGAAAACGGTTTTGTTTTTATAACGGAAGACGGTAAGAAAATTAACGTAGCGGATGATAAAACTTTAGATATAAAAAAATCGGAACCTGTACCCGAAAAAGATTTATATAAAACATTTTTTGTATTTCAGCAAATGCAAAATCTAAACAAAAAAATCAGGCAGGGGCAGAGAGAAAATAAACTGATTTCTGAGATAATTGCTCCAAAAGAATTAAAAGAGCTCAGTGATAATATTGATGAAGTTTCCAATGATGATATCAGAAACAATCTTAAAAATAAATTTAATGAAATTATCTCGCAATATAATAATGTAAAAAAACAAATTGACGGCACTGATGCCAATCAGGAATTAGTGGAAAAATATGGATTTGGTATGAATGAAGCATTGGAACAGGCGAGATTTGCTGAAAAATCAAGAAGTTGGTTGGTATCATTTATACAACCGCCTGTCGGTGCTTATATGGTCAGCCGGAATGGAGTTGAAGGAAGGGCATTTAATTATACAGATTCACTCTTACATGCGGAAACTTTCACAATTATTAATTTTCTGGAAAATTATATAAGTCAAAGTGACATAAGTAAAGAAAAAAAAGAAGAGTTAATTTTATTATTGGATAAAATTAAAGTAAACGGCAAAAATTTAAACGGTATAATTTTCAAAGGCAATGAACTGGTTAAAGATTTGACTATAGATTATGAAAATAAAACGATTGAAGATTTATTTAATGAAACAAATGTGATTTTTAAATATATTGATGACGTGCTGGGAAATCCTATTAACAGCGCATTGATATTTTGTACTCTGGCCCCTTGTAACAAATGTGCCGAAACATTAATAGAGCTTAAATTTAAGTCAATTATTTTCGGTTCATATTCAGTTAATAAAACGCATCAAAGTTATGAAAAATTGCACACAAACGGAACGGAAATAATTTCCGGAGTGCTTAAAAAAGAAACAGATGAATACATAGATAATTACAGAATTATGAATTCATCAATGTTCAAGACATATATAGCATCTTTAATTCAAAATATAAGACGCGGTTTTCTGCCATTTTTTGATATTTTTAAAAAAGATAAAAATAATGAATTTAAAAATATACAATCAGAAGAATTACCGTCGGTAAGTAAATCCTTGGATAATCTGGGCATAACACAGCAAAATCATAAAATAATAAGAGCAACAACGGTTGCAATATTAGAATCCCCGTATATATTTGTATCAAGCTTAAATGAAAAATTTAAAGCATGGTTTTTAAGGCAACATAGCTCGGATTATCAAGATATAAGGAAAGCCGGATTAGAAAGGATAATATGGATAGTCAGAATCAGCACACTTATATCGGTAGTTGCGGTAGCATTGACGTCATTTGGTATCATTCCGGCGGTTTCAATAACAATAGCACTCGTGCAGTGGGTTTTATCTTTGATAGTTCCGCATGTTGTATGGAACATAACACATCCACAAGCCAGATTAGAAAAAATTGCTCGCGGAGAAATGAAAAATTACGATGTTTACAGAAGAGGATTATTAGTTGAAAAAGGAAAAAGGAGTACCAGTGAAAAAAATGTAATAAATAGAACAGCATATACCCTGTCAGATGGCAAGTTGTGGGAAAAAGAGCAGATTGAATACGAACTTACCGCAAAAGAATCACAATATCAGGAAACGGTTGCACCGGAAATAACAGCTTCATATCAAATTAAAAATACTCCTCTTTCTGCATCAAACGGAATATTGTTTAAAGTCATTATTCCTGGCATAAATGATAAACTGCCGACAGAATATCAACAAACATATGCTCACTCTCCAAAAGGAGCTGTGGCGAATATTTTATTTAAAATATTTAAAGCTATAAAAGACGGACAATTAACAAACGGGCGATATGTAAATATTCAGTATGTAATGAATGTTGAAGATGATTCAAAAGATTATAATACTATAGGTGATGATACTTCGGATGATGCCGTGTCCGATAGTAATATAATAAAAATTCTTGGTGTAATTTTAAAAGATTATGCGTTACACAGTATAATTCAAGATTATAGAGGCAGTTCAACCCCCGAAAGAACAGATGCCCCTGTAGAAAGAAGTATAAAAAAAGAATTTCAGGCATACAAAGTGGCAGTTTTCGGATTAAATAAAAATAAAGATTTAGAAGTCTATCAGGAAGTTTATGCTTCAAATCCCGAGGAAGCAATAAAAAATGCGGTAAGGGAATTGGTTTTTGCAAAAGAAAGAGGCGAATTAGTTAACGGTTGGTATTCGGATATTGCCATAAACAGAAAAAATATAGATAAGATATCAAATGCCATTTATGAAAAATATAAAGATAAAATTGAAAGTATTGTAACGGAAATACCTGAAGTAACAAAAATAACAGAGGATGCTAAACTCCCGAAAATAAAAAAAGAACCTGAGCCTGAAGAGATTGGAACAAGTAAAGCGTTGTATCCTGAAATTACGCAGAATATTAAATATAAGTTTACCGTATCAATACCGATTCCCGAAACAAACAGAGTTTTCAATAATGCAGTAGAGGCTTACTCTCCTAAACAGGCGCTTTTTATAGCTCTTTTAAGATACTATAAAAACAGAGAAAAAGCATTGGAAGCAGAAAGAGCCTTTTGGGAAAATTACGATATAAAAACATTAAGCGGTATGCTAAATTGCGACATGAATGTCCAGCCGTTTGTGATATCAAAAAGTGAATATGCACCGGAACAAAAAACGGGTGAAAAAGAATATATTGTTACAATACCGGGCTTAAATAATACAAAAGAATTAGTGCAGTATAGAAAAGTTTATGCAAGCGGTATACAGGATGCAGTCAACAAAGCTGTTGCCGAACTTGCTTTGGCAAAAGAAAGAGGGGAATTGTCTGCCGGCTGGTACGGCGGGATTTCAATTTCAAAAGATAAAGTTAAAGATATATCTGAACAAATTTATAAAGACTACCCGTCTAATATTGAAAACTTCGTTCTGGAAATAAAACAGAAACCCGCAACAAAACATGAAAACGAAATTACAATGCAGGAAATTATTGAGGTGCAGAAAATAATAAACTGGCAAGACCTAAGTGTTTCTGACTTGCCGAGACTTAAAGCATTACTTGAAAAAATAGGAGCTTGGGATTATAAATTGGCGAGAGCCGGTATGATGTATGTGATTGAAAACAAAATTATGCCGTCAATAGATAAAGACGGTAAAATTATATTTCAAGATGAACAAGGCAATATATTTAATTATTGGATATCGAAAGACGGACAATTTGATGCTTCAAGAGTATATTTTGAAAAGATGGGTAAGTTATCCAGAGTTTTAAATATTGCCGATATGGATGAAAATATTGCACCAAGAGCAAAAGTCATGGATGCCAGAATGAAAAATATTTTTTCAAAATTACATTTATATGATATAGGCAAACCTGTAATCGTTACCGGAGCAATGTTTTACAGATTAAAAAGCAGAATAGATGATATACCGCCGGTAATAAGAGATTTGATTGATCAAATTTTTGTTGTCTCAGGCAGGGAAAAAGTTAATTTTGACGGCAATAACTGGGAGTTTGATGATAATTATCTTGATAATTTTTCAAAAGCCCGTATGATAAAATATGATAAAAAAATGATAAAAGAGGCGTTTTATGATGATATAGAAGTTCCATGGCACAATTTGTTTATAGAGTTTGCAAATGATTTACAGGTGCTTTTTTATACAAACAGAAGACCGTCGTATAATGATTTTGTTAATGCTGCGGTAAAACAAGAATATAATGATGATATAGAATATATAGTTAAGATTTTAAACTTAAAAGACAGACAGGAATTGTTTAAATTGTTTGATACTAAAAAGAGAAAAGAGATAAAAAATATAATCAATATAATATATAAAGAAACAAAAGTTAACGAAACTAAAGATAAACTTTTAAAAACAATGAGACTTGTTTCATTGCTTGAATTAATCAGAGTATATCGTTCAAATATTGAAGAAGATTTTAGTGAGAAAGATTATATTATGAGTGAAGCATTTAAAAGGGAACCTATGGTAGCGAATGAAGAACGGACAACATATATAGTTACACAAATAAGACCGATGGCTGTAAGGGACTGTTTGGTTGATTATTGTTCGGACGTAATTTTACAGAAAGGATTAGAACATTTCAGTATCAGAGCCGGCGGTAAATCAACGATTGATTTTTTTAAAAACAATACAAATAAGGCGATTGCGATAGAGTATCTGGCACAAAGATTTCATATTCCGAGTGAAAGGATCATGTACTCAGGCGATGAGTTATTTGCAGGCGTTGATGCATGTGTCGTAGAATTGAAGCATGATAAAAGTAAAAAATTCGGCAAATTGGTAATCATAAATTCCGGCAGAGACGATGTTGAAGGTACGATATTATTGCATAATATATATCCGAATATTTCAGGCATAGCAGCTAATACTTTAATGTTTGAAAGTATATCTGATTTTATAAACCAAAATATAGGTCAAATAGCGACTGACTCAAATTTCCAGCCTACAAATATTATTCAGGATTTAAAAAATATTGAAAATGAATATAAACATATAGAAGATGCCATAAAATTGGAAGCTGAAAATAAAGCTGCAGATATGAAGGCTGTAAATCTTATCGCAGAAAATGTTAAAAAAATTATACTTTTCTTGCAATTAACAGCAATCAATTTGATATATAAAGACGGAACATCATATACGATAATAGCGGATGTTACGGATATAAAAAAGACAGAACTGGCACAATATCTGGCAGAAAACGGAGTAAAAGTAAATTTAATATTAAAAGGACAAAGTAATTTAATAACAGAAAATAAACGCGGACTTGAAGACGGTTTTGCATTGATTGAAAGAGACGGTAATTTAACAAAGTATGGGTATGAACAAATAATAACAACAGTACCTGAAGAACAAATCCTAAAAGAATTAATAGAAGATGTTGCTCAAGAGGATATGTCAAAAAATAAGATAATAGACGTTTCAAATTCAGAAATTGTAGGTTTAGATATGCAGGGTTTAAAAGATATGTTTGAGAAAAACGGGGCAAAGACAGTAGTAGGAATAGGGGAAAATTCAAATGTATTATTTATGGAGTTGTTGGAAAAAGTTAAAATGGAAATTGAACCGGTAAGTTCCGTTATGTCATCAAAACCTCTGGTATCGGTAAATATAAATGAAGATAAACTTGCGGAATATAACGACAGACAATATCTGCAAATGAAAAAAAGAGAAGGTGTTGAAAGTATTGTAATATCAGTTAATAATAAAGTCTTAGACAATAACAGTGATACTATAGCGAGTTTATTGAATTTATCACATGAAGAAGGGTTGAAAATAGAATTTCAATATCTTGTTACAAGTCAAAAGGAATTAGAATTATTAACAGGACATATAAATAAAAGAATACGAAATTACAGGATGAGAGGAGTCGGTATAGACGGATTGAGATTGGACTTGTCAAAATTAGTTTATACGGGTACGGTCAAAAAAGAATTAATCAAATTAAAAATGATAGTCAACAAACAGAATTTAAATTCACTGTTTGTTGTGGAACTATATGATATTCCTCAGGAACTTCAGTCGGATTACAGTCAGTTGGTAAATAATCTGGGCATTATACCGATGAAGGCGGTTGATAAAATTACCGACCGGGATGATTTAACCAAAACAATAATAAAATTAATAATAGACAGAAAAACAAATACGGTATTTAATATAAAATCAATATTGGATTTAAATCCGTCAATGATTCAAATATCGTCCGATCTGCTCGACGAGATAATAAAAGCAGACGATAACTTTTTAAATACAACATTACAAAAAGTTTCAGCGGTTTTAAATTATGTATATGATGTAAGCCCTCAGGGAATGTATAACAAAGGACTTCAGACCGGCAGAAGAACGGCAAATAGTTTGAAATTATCAGCGAAAGATATGGAAGAGCTTTATGAATTATTAAAAATGGCGCGAACCGGACAAAATGAAATATTTGAATCCGAAATATTTCAAAAATCATATATAAACAAAAAAAATATAAACGAAGTACAGGGTTTGTTGCAGGGGATTCTTGAAACAGCGGAATACAACAGATACTTGTCTTCGGATAATAAAACTTTAAATTTCGTTAATCCGCAGTTTAAGTATGTATTTGCATCAGCACTTGTTGAAAATAAAATACTTGGAAATGTAAGCAGAGACGGACAAAACATAACAAACGATTTTATAAGGGAACAAATCAGAATAGCAGAGGCTCTGTCGGTAACGGCAGACAAATCATCAGCAATGCAGTATTACAGCAATATTAATACTGCGATAAATATTTTAAACGGCATTAAATCTATGGATACGGGGCTGGTTACCGAACGGGAAAGAGCAGTGGCTGTTTCTTTATTACTTGAGTTGATGCCGATGGCTGAACAGTATGTTCAGTTAAGTCTGTTGGATGATGAAAATTCCGAAAAAGATATATCAAAAATTACAAAGGCATTACTGGCATCAGCATAAAAAATTAAATTTATATGGATTTGGTATCTTCGTTAATTAAACTAAAACACTTGTCTATGTTAATATTATAATTCAGCAATTTATGTTTTCCGCCTATGATTTGAGGCTGAAAAATATTAAAAAATTTCTCTCCCGTTTTAACAGTTATAACATAATTAAGGTTCTCGTTTGAAAATAATTTTGGCAACAGAATCGTTATAAACGGCATTGAATGGTTATGGTACAATTTATAACATTTTACGGATGTTGAATTGGGACAAAATCCGTTTTTTTCAACAAGCACAATTTCTTTATTGTATTCTAAATATTGTTCAAAAGATTTTAAATGTGTCTTCCAATTATTGCCATAATGATATGTATTAAGTAAAAATACCGACATCAATACATAGTTGAGAAGTCTGATAACTTTATATCTGATTTGTATATTTAGCAATCTAAAAATAATAATTGCAATAATAAAAAATAAAGGGATAATAAAACCTAAAACCCTGTAATTAAAATTGAGATAAGTCTCAATATTAAACAAAGTATGATAAACAATAACTGCCATAAATATTAATGTTAACAATACGGTCAAATATTTATCTAGTTTTTGTGATGAAATTAAAAGTATTGTTAGAATACAGATTGAAAAGATAAAAAAATCAAAATTTCTTAAAATTTCCAGTTTGTAATATGCATCTTTGCCGTCAACAACGGGGTTTAATATATAATATGTATTAAATAATATTGCCGTAAGCAATATTATAAAACTGATTAAAATAATGTTTTTTGATTTGATCTGTTGTTTTATATGATAATATTTGCTGAAGCCGTAAACCAATAATACGGGTCCGATAATTGCTGTTACCGGATGACTGCTGATTAATATAAAAGGGAAAATTATAAGTGAAACTTTGTTTAATTTTGATAAATTTTTAAAATCCGCATAAAAATATATTGAAAAAACCGTCCATAAAAACAGTCCTGTAATAAAATTTTCGGTCCAGATTTGATAAGCCATAAATAAAATACAAATCAAAAATGATAAAACAATAATTTCAAAATTATTTTTTTTCTCTTTTGGGATATTTAAATATATGATTATTAAAAATAAAATGGGCGTAACATAGGTTAAAAAGGTAAATAAAAATAATAAATGTTTTATGTTTAACGACAGCCCAAGTAAAGCAGTTATACCTGTAACTAAATGAGGAAATAAAGATGAAAAATATCTTGTGTTGTAGGGAAATGCATTTATCCCGTCATGACCTATGAATACATTATCACGTGTTAATGCTTCCCAAAAATGGTGGACACCGTCCTCAATTAAACCTATATAAAAAAAAGAGTTAATAAATGCAACTGCAAATAATACCAAACATAAAACATATAACGAATCGGAACCTGTCAAAAAATCTAGAATTTTCTTCATTGTTTACTGATTAATTTTTAATTTCTTCTTTCTTTTCTTCCGGTTTTTCTTCAGGTTTTCCCGTTATTTCTTTTGAAACCTCATCTGCATAATTCATCTGAAGGTTTGATAATGTATCTGTCAACATTTTTTCCTCTGTAGATGATAAATTGCCTTTAGTTTTATCTTTTAACATTATCAGTAAATCTATAGTTTGTTGGGCAGATTTTAAATCTTTTGTTATTTTGCCGTCAATCTGATTCGGTATCTTTCCCATTTGTTGCCAACAGGCGCTGGCAAACATTTGTATTAAACTAAATAAATACGGATTTAAATCTTTAGTATCCATTTCTTTTCTCCTTGTTAAAGCTTCTTCGTCTTTGTTGTTGTAGTTAAAGTCTTTGCTGTTGCCAAGCTTCCAAGCTGCTAAGCTTCCCAGCTTCTTCGTCTTTAAAGTCGTTGCTGTTGCTAAGCTTCCAAGCCGCCAAACTTCCCAGCTTCTTCGTTTTTAAAGTCGTTGCTGTTGCCAAGCTTCCAAGCTGCTAAGCTTCCCAGCTTCTTCGTTTTTAAAGTCGTTGCTGTTGCCAAGCTTCCAAGCCGCCAAACTTCCCAGCTTCTT
>JAQTSO010000162.1 GCA_028711215.1 Endomicrobiaceae bacterium
TTATCCACACTTATCCACATTTTTTGCGTTAAGTCCTGATCCATAATGGCTTGGACAATGAAATATATTTTGCTCAGCGGCAAAGGCAAGGAAATATCCAAGCCCTTTTTTTGTCAAGAGGCGAAAAGACAAGAGCTTGGGAGACAAAAATTAGCAAAAATCGCTAAACTATTGATGATTTTCATGATATAAGGCCAACCTATGATGTGATGATAATCCGGCCAGGTGAGCAAATAGATGAGAAGCAGGGGATTGGGGATTTCAGAATATTTTTGCAGTTTTAGACTTTTGAGGGTTCACGCAGATCTGTTCAATCCACCCGATCCGAGCTCTGTCAAGTTCATGTCTATATCAAGTCACGATTCTGCTCTCTTTAGGCGACGATAGTGGCTTGATCTATAGAGGTTTTTAAGTTTACGAGTTGCACGCAGATTGTTGTTGGTGCGGGAGTGCCGGAGTGCGGTTGTTTCACGCAGATTCCGCAGATAAGTGCGCAGATAAAAAACGCAGATTTGAATTAATCACGGAACCCAGTAGAGTAGAGGCAGGGGTTGAATCCTGCCCCCCTCTTCAAACCGTGCATGCGGTTTTCCCGCACACGGCTTTCCGACAAAGTTCGTCGTATGCTTTCGCAGTTAGCCAGCATAGGTGTATTTTGATGGATCAACAAGACCATATTTGCTTGTTAGAACAACAAACGCATTTTTGCGGTAAAGCTTACATTTACGCTGACTTTTCCTTCGGTAGTATCTGTAGAGTGAATCGTTCAGGTAATGCCTGAGTTTTCGCTTTTCCACTTGTGGATAGCTGACTTTAGGGATAGTGTAATAGTTCATCCAACCTTTTAGGATCGGATTTAGTCCCTTGGCAATACTTGCCGGGTTTTTGTGTCTATTCCGCCTCAGGTAATCTCTGACTTTATCTCGTATCGTCTGCGCAGATTTCTTGCGGGGAACGATATTGAGATACTTCTTGTTCTTACTATACAGGTCTTTGTCGTACCTGAAAGTAAAGCCCAAGAAATCAAAGGGTTCTGTCTCCACGTTTACCAGTCTGGTCTTTTCCGTATTCAGTTCCAGTTCCATTCTTTCTAACATGGCATGCAGGTACTCAATACAGTGCTCAGGAATCTTCTTCGCCATCAGGATGAAATCATCTGCATAGCGAACGATCTTGACACCGTACTTGTGGAAATGGCCGTCTGGTCTGCTCACCGCTTTATCTAACAAATTTAAGTAGATATTAGCAAGCAGTGGAGATATCACGCCCCCTTGAGGAGTTCCCTTTTTACTCTTTGTGAGTTTATTATCCTCAAAGACTGGAGTTTTGAGCCACATTCTGATGAGCTTGAGAATGCGATGATCGCTGATTCTCTGTTCTACAAGTATCATCAACTTGTCGTGAGGAATGTTGTCAAAGTATCCACTCAGGTCTGCATCAAACACCTGTCGCATCCTATTGTTTGAGACATTTGTCCTGATGCATCTGACGGCATCTTTGGATGAGCGCTTCGGGCGAAATCCGTATGAACAGTCCTGGAAATCTGCTTCGAAGATTGGTTCGATGACCAATTTACAGCACATCTGTACGATGCGGTCTTTGATTGTGGGAATTCCCAGAGGTCGCATTTTACCATTGGCTTTGGGAATATACACTCGTAGAACAGGTTGCGCTTTGTAGGTCTCTTGTATGAGTTCCTCCGCTATTTCGGCCAAGTATTTATCCGCGCCGTATTTCACAACGTCGTCTATACTCATACCGTCATAACCAGCGGCACCTCTGTTCTGTTTCACTCTTTTCCAAGCTACTTTCAACACATAGTTGAGAGTTAGCTTGTCATATAGCAGATAAAACCGGAAGGCTTTTTCCTGCTTGGCCTTACGATATAGCCTAATTTGAAACTGACGCACTCTTTCCTCGCTCGTCATTGCCGAGCGTTGCTTGCTTGTAAGACTTTCATCAATCACAAGGTACTCCTTTTTCTTTTAGGTTTCTTTGAAGTAATGCCCCTTCGCTCCGGATGAGTTATGTTGTCTCATCCATCATCACTAATATGGGCATCTCCGACTTCCTGCATACCCGATCCTCATTTCGCTTTCGCTTATAGAGAACCGTTTAGGTCACAATCCCTGATATACAGGATCTCCCACGTTCATTGCATGATCATTTGTATGCACGCCATCAGTCATGACCCCGGCAGTCCCTGGATGCGCTCTTGACCGTTTCTTACATCCAAGTTGCAGGTTTCAACAAATCCGACAGTCTGACCAACTGCTTTGGTTTAACGAGGCTAATCTGTTCACTTTCGTTACGGCTTACATACCGCCACAGGAGAGCTTTACCCTTTCACCTTACGGCTGAAGGTATCCCCTGGGCTTACACCTGAACGGACAATTGGGCGGGTTGGATTTTCACCAACTTCCCATGCAACGCTTCGTGGCGCACCGAATGAACACGAATTGGTTTTGCCACCGAGAACACCGAAGGCACCGAAGGGGAAGAAACAAGGTTTTGAAGTTTGCCGACCCTTTAGCTCATGACTCAATAGTTCCCCGTAGCTCCAGCTGCGGTTCAGTTCCCCGTAGCTCCAGCTGCGGGTCAGGTCCCCGTAGCTCCTGCT
>JAQTSO010000163.1 GCA_028711215.1 Endomicrobiaceae bacterium
ATAAATAATCTGTATACGAATTAATATTACTTAAACGTACGGTTATAATGTGCCTTTCAACACTGTTTAGAAATGTATTGAAAGTTCTTTCTGCGGAGTATTTCATTGATAAAAAATAAGCAAGCATACCATCAAGTTTATCAACATCTCTTGAATAAGGCTGAGTTTGGTAAGTCGTCGCTTCGCCTATAACCATCATTGCTTTTTTAGAACCGCTGGCACATTTTTTGCCGTAAGATTCGTCACTCATTTTTTTGGGATCAGGATTAGGAGGAATTACTATTTTACTTCTTATTTTAATATTGTCTGAAATATATGAATCTTTTGCCAATTGATATTCCTTTTTCCATTCATATACAATATCATAGGCTTTATTGTAATTATTTTCCGATAAATAACTTGTTACTGTTTCATATGGCGGTCGAGGCAAAACCGACGACATTGAATTTATATGACTTATTGCAGATGCATAAAGATCATATATTCCTTTTTCAACAGAATCTACACTAGGCTCCTCAACATATGGATCCACAATTTCCGAAACAACGGACTTTTTATCAATGGCATCTACTATGTGTATTGCTTCTATATATAGATTTTCAAAAGCGGTGTTAAAATTTACATCATCTATTATTAAAGCCTTAACTGCGTAATCATTGCTTACCTTTGATATTTGAAAAGCTGTATCTCTGTTTTCAATTTCGGCAGCTTTCTTAAGAGCCTCAGTCAATTCCGCAAGTTTTGCGGCAAAAGTACTTTGTTCTTTTTCTATTGCTTTTTTTCTTTTTAAATATGCAATAATATCGTCAAACTTTGCAAAAGCACTTCCAAATTGTGCATTGAACTTATCAAATTCTGCTTTCTGTTGACGAAGACGGGTTTGTTGCCAGTTTACCATAACCTGTTTATTTAAATCTTGCAGTAATGAATTTATCCAGCCTCTGGATTTATTTTTAAATTCTTCCAATTCGGCAATTTCATCCTGACTGGCAGCTTCTGAAACACCTAACATATAATACCAAGCTTTTTGAGATGTAGCTATTTCGGGAAACCCTTTTTCCCCTAAAGCAGTTTTAACATAACTTTTAACCAGTTCTCTGGTAGAGGTATCCGTTATTAAATATTTTTCATAAAAGTAATCAACCGTCGTAGAAGTTATAGGTATAAGAGCCGGAGCATCAGGGCTACCACCTATACCCATTAATCGTCTGTCATTATTAACAATGCCATACAATCTCTCTATATCAAGAGCTGCTTTTGTTTCAAGTACAAGTTTATGTGATTCGTAAGTGAATTTAACTGCTTCCCATGTGAGATTAACTACAGGATGGTTTACAATTCCGACCATTGTGTCTACGGTGCCTATGAGCGCATCATCGTAATTGCCTGCACCAACGGCAGCAGAGACTTCTGCAACTTTATCTAATACAAGCTTTATTTTAAGTAAATTATCTTTTAAAGCAGGAAATGCATCAGGGTCACCGTTTAGTAACTCTTCCTCACCTTTACCAAGAAGGTCCCATAAAATATCGTAAGTCTCTAATTTTTTAAGACCTTCAACAGAGCTTTTTTTCTCTAAAGAATAAGTTGCAAAACCCATTCCGTATGTCATTACTTTGCTAAAATCAGCAGATTTTGTAAAATATTTTCCGGCATAAACGTTTGATGCCGTAAAAACTAAACTTAAAATCAAACAAATAGTTTTTCTAACCATTCAGCCTCTATTGTTGATATTTATAATCAAATATTACTGCTGTCGGATTTGGTGATGAATTAAACCCGTCATTTTTAAATTTAAGAAGAACTCGTCCTCTTGTACCGTAATCAATAGCCCAACATTCGCCAACGGTTCCTGTTATATCTCCTTCGGTTAAATTGTATCCGCTTGTTGGGACATCTGTTGAATTTAAATCAGTGCCTGTAGTAAGTTGTTGTGCCGGTAAAGCACCGGGTAAATGGAAAGATGTTCCCATATACTCAACCATCCATGTTGCATTATCATATTCTTCATTTTCAAAATCATAAGTACTGTGAATTGGAGTCATATGACCAGGATTTAATGTAACAGTTTTTACGGTTGCATCATTTGTATCTCCATATATATACTTTATAGCTTCATTATAAGGTAAAACTTTAATCGTGCCATCAGGATTTCCTATAACAATCGTCTCCTCATCTGAACTTTGGTTTACAGAACCTGTTGCTATTTCAGATGCATCAGATAAACCAAACATCAAAGGATTTTTCATACTGTACAATTTTAATTGTCCACCTTCATTTTTCAAAACAAGTTCAGTCATTCCTTTATCGGTAAAAGTTTCTCCTGTTTTTGTTGAAATTACCGAACGGTTATACTGGAAAGAAATGAAAATTTTTCCGTCAGCCACTTGAGAAATATTATTTATAAAATGTTCTATCTTGATATAATCAAACAAAAGAAAATCTTTTCTTACAGCAGAATCAAGAATGTCAGATCCCGGAACAAAATTCTCACTTACCAATGCCATAAATGCCTGTGTATTTTCACTCTGATATGCTTTAAATAATTTATCTAAAGTTTCTACGGCAAGTAAAGATATATCCTGATCTGAAAAAGTTATTTGAACATAAGT
>JAQTSO010000053.1 GCA_028711215.1 Endomicrobiaceae bacterium
TTATTTACTTCATCATCGTTATACCCAAGTACCAGTGCATGATAAGCATAAGCTCCGACACCTTTTAATCCGAATAAAATTAATGATTTCAGAGAACGGATATCTTCATTGCTGTTATCCCAGAGAGCTTTTTTAATGTCAAATTCTGTATTGTCACAACCGCAACTGCATGTACAGCAACCTGAATTTAATTTTTCTTTTTCATTGTTGATAATTTCAATTTGTTTATTTATGCTTTTTTCATTGAAGTTTACATTTGTGATTGTCATAAATAATCCTGAAATCATTGCTTTATGTGTTGATGGTTTTAGATTTTTTCCATCCGCTGCCATTGCAAGTTCTACTAAAGATTTCGTTAAGTTGTCCTGTATATTTGCTACATCTGCAGGTTTTCCGCATACTCCTGCCAGACCTTTACATCCTGTTGAGCCTGCCGTCTGTTCACATTGAAAACAAAACATTTGATTCATTTTAAAATCCTCCTTAGTTTAATATCTTTCCGTCTGTTGATATTGTAATAACCTGCCACGGAATAAATTTCCCGCTGTCTTTAAGTGCAGTTTTTGCTGCATTTTCAATTCCTCCGCAACATGGAACTTCCATGCGGATAATTGTTAAACTTTTAACCTCATTATTTTTTAATATGGATGTAAGTTTTTCCGTGTAATCAATACTGTCAAGTTTTGGACAGCCTATAATAACGGCTTTATTTTTTAGAAATTTATTGTGGAAATCACTGTAAGCATAAGCTGTACAGTCAGCAGCAATTACCAAATCGGTATTTTGAAAATACGGAGCATTTACAGGTACAAGTTTTATTTGAACAGGCCATTGATAAAAACTCGATTCTGTTTCTTCTTTTGATTTAAAAACAGGACTGCTGCCGGGACAAGCACATGGCGAACTTTCTTTTTGTTTATTTATTTTATTTTGTATTACCGCTTTTTCATCATAAGCTGCGGTTTCCCTTTCTATAAATGAAATCGCACCTGTAGGGCAAACAGGAAGACAATCACCTAAGCCGTCGCAATAATCATCACGGAGCAGTTTTGCTTTTCCGTCTTCAAGTCCTATTGCCCCCTCATGACATGCCTCAACGCAAAGACCGCAACCGTTACATTTTTTTTGATCAATCTTAATGATTTTTCGAATCATTTGCATTACCTCCTCACATGCTACAATATATTTGAATCTTTTACAGTATATCTTGCTTTCCTGCGATTATTATAATAAAATGGGTTTTGCAAGTATGTTGTTTTTACAACATAATATAAAGGGATGAATTTATGAAGGAATACATTGAAATATTAAAAAAAGTGCCGTTGTTTAATAAAATCAAACATGAAGAATTGTCGGCGATACTGTCGTGTCTTTCTGCACGGGAATCATCGTATAAGAAAGACGATTATGTTTGGAACGTTGACGATAAAATTACGGAAGTCGGTATAGTTTTGTCAGGCAGTGTCAATATAATAAAAGAGGATTATTGGGGCAACAGGGCAATAATATCAAAAGCCGGAATCGGTAAAGTTTTCGGCGAGGCATTTTCGTGTTCTGAAACCGAGAAACTTCCGATAAATGTTGTAGCTTGTGAAAATACAAAGATACTTTTTGTCAATTATAAAAAAATTATTACAGTATGTTCAAACAGCTGTCGGTTTCATTCATATCTTATAGATAATATGGTAAAAATTCTTGCCAGTAACAATATAAGACTTATACAAAAAATAGAACATCTTGTTAAACGCAGTACACGTGAAAAAATTTTATCTTTTCTTTCCGAACAGGCTGAAAAATCAAAAAACAATTCATTTGTTATTGCATTTAACAGACAAGAACTTGCGGATTATCTTTCTGTTGACAGAAGCGCCATGTCAAATGAGTTATGTAAATTAAGGGATGCAAAAATATTAAAATTTCATAAAAATCAATTCACATTACTTGCTGATAAAAAATAAAATCCATTCCTTTTTCGTTACAAAATATTTATTTTTTGCTTTAATAAAACACATGTTTAAAAAATTAATTAAAAAAATTATCAATAGATATAAAGGCAAAGCAGGATACGGAGAATTTCTTAATATAGCAATTCCTCTTATAATTTCTACAGGACTTACGTCTGTACAGCAATTTATAAACAGAATGTTTTTGTCGTGGCATTCACAGGTTGAACTTGCCGCTTCTCTTCCGGCAGGTCTTTTGAATTTTACCATAATGGGTTTGTTTATCGGAACAATCAGCTACGTTGATGTTTTTGTTGCCCAGTATTACGGGAAAGAAGATTATTCAAAAATAGGACCTGCCGTATGGCAGGCAGTTTACATGTCTTTTATAGGAGCGGCATTTCTTTTTATTCTTTCATTTTTTGCAGGGAATATTTTTGCTCTTATAGGTCATGAATCTGAAATAATGAAATATGAAATCATCTATTTTAAATTTTTATGTTATGGAGCATTTCCTATAATAGCTTCTACAGCTTTTGCCGGTTTTTATGCCGGACAGGGCAAGACTAAAATAATAGTTCTCGTAAATCTTACGGCGATATTATTTAATGTAATTTTTGATTATATACTTATATTCGGGAAATTTGGATTTGATTCAATGGGAATAAAAGGAGCAGGCATTGCAACTGCTATTTCATCCGTAATCATGACTGCAGTATATGTATTTTTAATACTCGGAAAAAACAATGCAATGCTTTTCAATACTAAAAAATTCAATGTGGATTTTGAATTCATTAACAGACTTTTCAAATACGGTTTTGCAAACGGAGTACAGCTTTTCTTTGATATATTCGGGTGGACTTTTTTTATATTCATGATAGGAAAAATCGGCATAACAGCTCTTACTGCGACTACAATTCTTATAAACATAAATATGCTTGTATTTATGCCGCTTATAGGTTTAGGGATAACAACATCAATACTTGTCGGGCAGAATCTCGGCAAAAATAATGTTTTTCTTGCAGAAAGAAGTGTTTACTCAGGGTTTCATATAGCTATTTTTCACAGTTTGCTTGTTATTTTATCATATGTGTTTTTTATGGATTATCTTGTGTATTTTTTTGTGGAAGGCTATACGGGAGCGGTAATATCTCAGCTTAAACCAATTATATCTAATCTGATGATATTTTTAATAATATACGCTTTTTGTGATCCTGTCTGTTTTATTTTTTCTTTTGCAATTAAAGGGGCAGGTGATACAGCTTTTGTAATGAAGACTCTTATTTTATCGGCACTTGGGATAGTCGTAATTCCGTTATATCTTTTAAATTCTGTATTTAATATACATAATGTTTATCTTTACTGGAGCATAATGCTTTCATACAGCATTGTAATAACCGTAATTTTTGTTTTAAGATATTCAGGCGGCAAATGGAAAGATATGCGTGTTATAGAAACCAATCAATGAGTATATTTTTTATTAAAATGATTGGTGATAGACAAAAAAGTTATTGTGTAAAAAAAATCAAGCATTAACGTTGATAGTATATAAAAAGTCATTACGGATTTTACCCCGAATAATATAACAGATATTATAAACATTATTTCAAAAATTCTTGAAATAAAATTTAGTTTAAAATTAATTTTCTTTTTTAATGCAGATAAAATAACTGTGCATAAAATAAAAACCGCAGCAAAAATTATTATCTGATTTAAGATCCATGAGATTGAATTGATTTGATTGTTGAAAAAAATAAAAACCGATATGACGACCAACAAATACAATTTTAAAAAATTTAAAATTTTTGGATATTCAATAAATTTTAATTTGGTATTTGTTGCCGTAAATAATGCTAAATAAAACCAGATTAAACCGCCTGCAAAAAAATTATATGCACTTATGTCAAAATTAGATTTTTGAAATAAAAAAGCAATAAAAAAAGCAGGTGCAATCCATATAGTTAAAGATTTTTTTAATAATAAAAATAAATTATAAATTTTCTTTAATCCTTTTAAGTCTCTAATAAATTTCAATTATAATATACTAACTCTTAATAATTGTCAATGTTGCTAATTTGGTGTTTGAAGAAATCATTGAAATTTGATATATTTTTAAAGTGAATTTAACATTAAGGATATTATCATGTGTGGTATAGTCGGTTATATCGGTTCAAAAAATTCTGCAGAAGTTATATATAACGGATTGGAAAAACTTGAATATCGCGGATACGATTCTGCCGGTATTGCAGTTATTTCGGATAATATTATTCAAACGAGAAGAAGTGTCGGTAAATTAAAAAATTTAAAATCAAATCTGGATTTAAATCCTATATCAGGAAATATCGGGATTGGGCATACAAGATGGGCTACACATGGAAAACCATCTGAAGAAAATGCTCATCCGCATACTGACTGTAGCGGTAAAATTGTTGTAGTTCATAATGGTATTATTGAAAATTATGTATCAATTAAAAAACAACTGATATCTGAAGGTCATAAGTTTAAATCGGAAACGGATACGGAAGTAGTGGCCCATTTAATAGAAAAATATTATAAAAATGATATTTTAAAAGCCGTAAAATCGGCATTGAAAGAGGTTAGGGGAGCATATGCCTTAGCTGTAATTTGTGCAGATGAACCTGACAAAGTAATAGTTGCAAGGTATGATGCTCCGCTAGTTATTGCCAAAGGTAAAAATGAAAATTTTATAGCATCCGATGTGTCGGCACTACTTAATTATGCAAGAGATGTTATTTTTCTTGAAAACGGTGATATATGTGAGATTAAAAAAGACACAATTAACATATTTAATCAGGATGTTGAAGTTAAAAGAGAGACACAAAAAATTTTATGGGATGCGATTCAGGCTGAAAAATGCGGATACAAACATTTCATGTTGAAAGAAATTTACGAACAGGCTCAAACGATACAAGATACATTTAGGGGAAGGTTATCATCAGAAAAAAATGTCATAACTCTTGATGATATAAATATAACAGAAGAATTTTTAAAAGAAATTTCGAGAATTTATATTATAGCCTGCGGGACATCTTACCATGCCGGACTTACAGCAAAATTTTTGTTTGAAAGTTTAGCCTCAATACCGACTGAAGTTGATATTGCATCAGAATTTAGATACAGAGATTATGTGATAGATAGTAAATCATTAGTTATTTTTATCTCTCAATCCGGTGAAACTGCAGATACGCTTGCTGCACTGAGAATTGCAAAACAAAAAGGCTCAAAGACTTTAGCGATATGTAATGTCGTAGGTTCAAGCATCAGCAGAGAAGCTGATAATATTCTATATACTCATTGCGGACCTGAAATAGGTGTTGCTTCAACAAAAGCATTCACAGGGCAATTAACGGTTTTATATTTATTGGCATTAGATTTTGCGACAAAATTAAATACAATTTCAAAAGAGAAATTAGATTTATTAGTTAAAGAATTATGGGACTTGCCGGTAAAGGTTACTGAATGTTTAAAACAATCGGGTAGAATTGAAAAGATAGCAAAAGAATTTCACTTAAAAAACCAATTTATATATTTAGCAAGAAATATTAATTACCCTATAGCACTTGAAGGTGCTTTAAAACTAAAAGAAATATCATATATTTATGCAGAAGGTTATGCAGCGGGAGAAATGAAACATGGTCCCATTGCATTAATAGACGAAACAATGCCTGTAATGGTAATAGCAACAAAAAGCAAAGTTTATGAAAAAGTTTTAAGTAACATTGAAGAAGCAAAGGCAAGAGGAGCAAAAATCATTGCAGTTATTAATGCAAACGACAAAGAAATATCAAAAAAAGCCGATTATCAAATTGTTGTTCCTGAAGTTGATGAATTTTTCTCACCGTTAATTAATGTAATACCTCTTCAATTTTTTGCTTATTATGTAGCTACTATGCGCGGTTGTGATGTTGACCAACCAAGAAATCTGGCAAAATCGGTAACTGTTGAATGAAACCAAAAATAGCCGTAATCGATTACGGGATGGGTAATCTAAGAAGCGTATCAAAAGCACTGGAGCTTTGTGGTGCTGACGTTGAAGTTATAACGGAAGCAAAACAAATAAAAAATTATAATGCCATTGTTTTACCCGGAGTTGGTTCTTTTGCACCTGCAATTAAAATATTAAAAGAAAAAAAATTAGATATTGCGATTAAAGAACATATTAAATCAGGAAAAATGTTTTTAGGAATATGTCTTGGGTTTCAGCTTTTGTTCACTAAAAGTTATGAAGAAGGAGAATATAAAGGTTTAGATATTATTAAAGGAACTGTTAAGAAATTTAAGCCAAAACGCAATAAGAAATTGATAATACCGCATATGTGCTGGAATAAAATAAATAAATCAAAAAATCCATATGCAAAACAGATGTATAAAAATATAAAAAATAAAACTTATTTTTATTTTGTACATTCCTATTATTGTGTTCCTAGAGATAAAAAACTGATAGCAACAGTAACAAATTACGATATAGATTTTTGTTCTTCGATAGCAACAAAAAATATTTGGGCATCTCAATTTCATCCTGAGAAAAGCTCGACGAATGGTCTTGAAATATTAAAGAATTTTGTTAAAAAGGTTAAATAAAATGTCAGCAATAAGAGTGATACCATGTTTGGATGTTAATGCAGGCAGAGTTGTTAAAGGAACAAATTTTGTTGATTTGCGTGATGCAGGAGATCCGGTTGAAATAGCTAAAAGATATAACCTTGAAGGAGCAGACGAGTTGGTTTTTTTGGATATTACGGCATCATCTGATAAAAGAGAAATTACATTTGAAGTTGTCAGGCAAACAGCGGAACAGGTTTTTATTCCTTTAACCGTTGGCGGCGGAATCAGAACAGTTGATGATATGAGAAAACTGCTTAAAGCAGGTGCGGATAAAATTTCAATAAATACTTCTGCAGTTGAAAATCCGCAACTTATATCCAGTGGAAGTAAAAAATTTGGCAGTCAGTGTATAGTTGTTGCAATCGATGCAAAAAAATACGGTAAAAGTTGGTCTGTTTACACTCATGGCGGAAGAACTAAAAAAAATCTTGATGTTATAGATTGGGCCAAAAAAGTTGTAAGACTTGGTGCAGGTGAAATTTTACTTACGAGTATGGATAGGGACGGGACTAAAGACGGATATGATTTAGAATTAATGGAGAAAGTTACAAATGCAGTTAATATACCGGTCATAGCTTCCGGCGGTGCGGGCAAAAAAGAACATTTTGTAGATGTATGTAAAAAGGGAGCCTCGGCAGTACTTGCGGCATCATTATTTCATTTCAAAGAATTATCTATCACAGATTTAAAGCAATATATGAGAAAAAATAATATTGAAGTCAGATAGAATGTTAAAAAAAATCTTATTAATTTTTTGTGGTTTAATCATAGGGTTGGTATTTCTTGAGTTATTTCTTCAGTCAACATCTGTCGCTATAAAATTACATAAAAAACATATAATAAAACAAGAATTAAATAAAAAAAAATCAATTACGATATTGTGTATTGGGGAATCAACCACTGACCGGCAATGGCCAAAATTTTTAAAACAATCTCTAATGGCGAAAAATGTAAAAAAAGAAATAACAGTTATAGATAAAGGTGTAAGGTCAACGAACACCACCTGTATTTTAGACAACATAGAATCTTATATTTTGCAATTTAAGCCTGATATTATAGTAAGTATGATGGGAATAAATGACGGAAATTCAGATGTGATCGGATTAAAACAATATAAATTTAAAACCCAACAATTGTTTTTCTTATTAAAACAGCATTTTGTAAAAGACAGGGGAATATTAAAAAAGGGCAATGATAATTTTCATGAGAATGCCGAATTTTATGCCCAGTGGAAATATGCAAATGATTTATTTGATAAACAACAATATGGTGAAAGCATCAAAATTTTATTGAAAATATTTAAACAAAACCAAAAGTATGATATCCGTATTATAAAGCTGTTGACAAGGTCGTATATAATGAAAGCATATGAGCTGGGATATGAAACGCCCGACGGAAGAAAAAATATTTTGCAGGCAGAAAAATTCGTTATTGAAGGAATAAAAATAGAACCATACTATGATATTAATGCTATGTTGTTTGTTTTTTCAAAAAACAAAAATCGTAGTATGATTGAAAAATTATTCCCGATAAATAACACCGAAATTTTTAAAAAATTATATTCACAGGATCCGTGGGCATTTATATCTCACACGCATTTATTTTTCAAGCTTGGAATGAATGATTTTGTTAAAGCAATAAGCAGTCAGCTTTACAATGTTGATGTAAAAGACAGTACCATATATGCAGACAGAGTTTTAGGCAGTAATGCGACATTATTAATAGAAAGTAAGAATTATGATTTAGCAGAAAAGTATCTGCAGCTTACAAAAAACTATCTTGTAAAAAATATAATATTGGAAACTTTAACAAATTATCAAAAATTAGCGCAGATATGTAAATTAAAAGGTATAAAATTGGTTGCTATGCAATATCCAATGAGACCTGTTAACTCATTGGAACAGATATTAGATTCTTATCCGGATGTTGCTTTCATCAGTAATGAAAAAAATTTCAAAGAAGTTTTAAAAATAAAAAAAATAGATGATATATTTAAAGACTTATTTGCCGGTGATTTCGGACATTGTACTGATTTAGGCAACCAGATGATAGCAGATAACTTGGCAGATACTTTGGTAAAACTTATAAATTGAATACAATTTTTATTTATTTTTTAAGCTAAATATTAGTCTTAATGTTTTAATTAGGTTATTGGTAAATTAATATAATTTTAGAGGGAATAATGTTTAAAAAAATCTTTTTAATTTTTTTGGGTATAACATTAAGTTTAGTGTTTTTAGAATTATTCCTTCAGTCAACATCTTTCGTTATAAAAAATATAAAAAATTATAAAACAAATCAAGAATTAAAGAAAAAAGATTCAATAACAATATTGTGTATAGGAGAATCAACAACCGATGGGCAATGGCCAATATTCTTAGAAGAAGCATTAAAGGCTAGAGGAGTAACTAAAAAAATAAAAGTTATTGATGAAGGGCATGGAGCTTCAAATACCGACAAATTACTAACCGAAGTAATTTATGCAAAATTGAACATATATAATCCGGACATTATAGTTTCTATGATTGGAATTAACGATAGAATTGATATTGTAAGAAATATAAAACATTTACGATCAAAAGTAGTAGCATTAATGTTATTGATAATAGAACACTTAAAGGTAAAATCGTTATATGCAGATACTGTAACTGATAAAAGGGATTTTGATTTAAATTTAGAGAAAGCCGAAAAATTATTTCATGAAAGGAAATATCAAGAAGCAGTAAAAATATATGAATATTTGAATAAAAAATATCCAAATAAAAAATTAAATTTTATTCATGAATGGATCATAAATTATAAGTCAATGAACGATACAAAAAAAATTGAATTGATAGTGTTAGAAACAATAAAAGAATACCCTTATTTTGATGTATATGAAACTATAGAAATTTTATGCATAACAAAGAATATTAAAGTTTTGAAACAGTTATTTCCCATAGATAAACCTGAAATATTGAAACCAATAATTGAAAATAATATTGGAGAATTTTTAAAATTAAGAGAAAATTTAGTGGCTCTTAAAATGACAGATTTAGTAAATGTCATAGATAAATTTATCTATGACATTTCTTCCGACAGGGCAATTGCAGAGTCTCAATACAAGTATTTTCCTAATTTATTGGGGTTTAAAGCTTTTTCTGATTTTATTCAAGCTGATTATAAAAAAGCCGATGATGGATTTAAGATTGAAACTGATTATTTATTAACGCATATAGTTCTAAACACTGAAAATAATTACAAAAAATTAGCTCAATTATGCAAAGATAGACAAATAAAATTAATTGCAATGCAATATCCGGTTAGAAGTGTAAAACCATTGCAAAATATATTAAAAGATTTTAATAATATAATTTTTGTAAGTAATGAGAAAAATTTTAAAGAAAGACTTAAAACAACAAATTATAAAATGATTTTTAAAGACTTATTTGCCGGTGATTTCGGACATTGTACTGATTTAGGCAACCAGATGATAGCAGATAACTTGGCAGATACTTTGGTAAAACTTATAAATTGAATACAATTTTTATTTATTTTTTAAG
>JAQTSO010000164.1 GCA_028711215.1 Endomicrobiaceae bacterium
AGGAGTTAAAATTATGGAATTTATTACATGGATTTTAAACAACGGAAACACATTACTTGAAATTTTCGGCGGTATTGTAGCGGTAGGATCATTGATAGTAAAACTTACGCCAAGCACAAAAGATGACGGAATATGGGCTATTGTAGTCAATATTTTTGAAAAAGTATCTGTATTTAATAAAAACGGTACAAAAGTCGTTAAAACTGAAGAAAAATGAATAGGTAATCGCAAAATGACTATGAAATCGTTATTTAAACTTGAAAATGAAAAATATCCGCTTGTAAAAAAGTGGGCTGTAATATATGATGTTCCGGCAAGTCTATGTATGGGTATTTTTGCTTTGGAAAGTCAGTTTAATTCAGACTGGAAACGCTTTGAAGAACATTTAAACGACTCATCTTACGGAATAGGTCAAATACTATACCAAACGGCAAAAGGACTTGGATTTAAAGGTCAACCGGAAGAATTGTTTGATGATGATACCAATTTAAAATATTCAATATTATTCATATCTAATCTTTATAAAAAATATGAAAATATTGATGATACAATAGCCTCTTATAATATGGGTTATCCCCGAAAAGCCAAAGATACAACAGATCTTATAAAGAAAATTTACGGAACTCCACAGACAGACTGGACTTATGCTAATCAGCCATACGTCAACCGCATAAAAGCATATCATCTGTTCTATCATTACAAATTTGAGGCTCTTAATGAACAAATGACAAACGAAATAGCCGATAAGATCATAACCGGAACAACTACACAAAAATATAAAGACGTTATTGATTTTGTAGCGACAACCGGATATAATATATATAAAGAAGTAGGGATCGCACCATTAATTTTAATTGCAATAGCAATTACCGGAATTATTATGAAAAAAATATATTAAAATCTTCGTGAGTTTGACCGGACTCACATACCAAGAAAGCAACAAAAAGAGTGCATAGTTTATTAAACCTTTTCTATGCACTCTCTCCTCAAAAAAATTAAATTTGCAACATTAATCTTTTTAAATCATTTTCCATATATTGTTTTGTTGTTGACGGATAGTGTAAAATAAACGCCTCGCTATCTCTTATCGGATTTTCATATTTTCTGCCTTTACAATAACAATATTTCTTATGTATGTATTTTAAACGATGTTGATAATTCAAATTAATTAAACCTTCTTCATCCCACCACCAGTCTTGTTTATAGTCCATATTCTGCATACATTTTTCATAAAAATTATCTTCTCGCAGATTCTTTAAATTCATCATCATAAATCCACAAATAGCATGTTTTTCATTGTTTGGATATTTTTGAGGTAAATAATGTTCGGTAATATTTATATATTCGCATGGCATTTTCCATATTTCATCAAGCGGTTTCTGAACTAATACATCACAATCTAAATATATGATCTTATCATCGGGTAATTGCGGAAGAAGTAATTTATAATAAGTTAAAGCGCTTAATCTGTCATTAGGATTAAAACGTAAAGAACTTAAAAAATTTTCCGGCGGTGTCAATACAACATTTTTGTATTTTATGTTTAACTTTTCATCTGAAACTACTAAAATTTCAGCTTTCGGATTAAACTTTAAAAGACTTTGCGCAGACATCTGCATATACTTTACAAATTTATGATCAGTAATATAAACGATTTTCATTGTTTAGAACTCCTTTTTGTTTTTATTTGTTGGTTTAAAAATACAAATCATGCTATCATGCATACCACATTTATTTATTACTTTTTCGCCAAATGTATTTATGCCTTCAAATTTTACTCTACCTTTTAAAAAACGTATTTCGCAATTTGGCAAAATAATTTCGTGAAATATTTTTGTACTTGTAGATACTGGTAAAAGCATTACACATATCTTTCCTGATAGGCTTTCTTGATAGGCTTTCCTGATAAATTGTTCTTTTAATATTCTACTGTAAGGTGGATTAATAAAATTGCTTGTTCCCCATTTTATAGATAATCCGTCAAATGTACTATTTAAAGGACATGGATCAAAATCAAAATTAAATTCTTCATTTAATTTATCATACAATTCTTTTGGAGTTTTCCAATTATCATGATTATTTAAGTTTCTATTTTTCATCAAATCTCCCATTTTGATTTTTTATAATACTTTTTCATTAAAAATTCCTTTTCATAATCGCTAGGATCATTACTTCCGGATATTAAATTAAACTTTTTTAAATAATAATCAAAATACCGTTCATTTATACCTATTTTATTATCTTCCATAAATACTTTATCTGATACATTATGCCAATTACCGTATAAATCCCTCAAAGACAACCCTAAACCGCTATTTTTAAACGATTCTTTAAATAAAGGTATCAAATACCTTAATTTTACTTTATTGTAAATTATAGGATAATGCACCTTAAAATCATAAAGTGATTTTCCTTTTTCAAATAAAAATTGTCTTGTCCGGATTGCCATTTCATTAAAAGAATTATTTTTAAAATATTTTAATGAAATTTGATTATTTTTAAAATAATACGGAATTTTTGAAAAATCAATAATATCAAGCAAATAAAAATCATCGTTAAAAACAATAAAATCATTTGAAATATCTGAATTATCACATAAATATA
>JAQTSO010000010.1 GCA_028711215.1 Endomicrobiaceae bacterium
TATATTTATCATCATTATCATTACCTAAAAATAATTCATCAACAATGTAAAATCGTTCATTTATTATCTTTTCTCTTATATTTGACATTTCAATAAATTCATTTGAAAAATGATTAATATCAATATTGTCAAAAATTGCCATAGGATGTTCTTTTATATCTTTTACATAAAAATCTAATTGTTTCTTCGGTGATAAATTTTCACCAACATATATAATCATATCTACCGTTGATAAATCGGTCCATGATATTACCGTATCAAATGAGAAAAATATATCATTTAAATACATATAAGACAAAAAATCTACAAATTTTACAGGTATTTTATTATGATTATAACCAATAAAAATTGCAGATGGATAATATTTTTTTATTATTGTTAATAAATCTTGTATTTTTTTTACATATTTTTTATTGACATTTGAAATATTTGCATATTTATTAAAATACATAAAATGAAAATTTTTATAATTTAATTCAATTTTTGATAATCCAAAATCAATAGAATACGAATATTCTGTATATTGAAATAATCCAGTAATAATAACTAATGCCATTAATGTTTTTCTTAAAAATCTTTTTTTTATGTTTGACAAATATATACTTGATATTAATACCATTGGCGGAATTAAACCAATACAAAAAATTGAATCTTTATAATGTTTTATTGAGAAAATAATAAACCAAGGAACAAATAACCAAAGTAATAATAAAAATTTATATTTATTTTTATATTTTATTATATACCATATTAATCCCACAAGAAATAAAATGAAAAATGGGAGAGATAATAATTCTTCAGATAAACCAAAAGTAATTTTTCTTATATCATAAAATAGAGAACCAGCAGATATTTCGGTAATAGGTTCAAAAAATATTTTCAATAGGATTAAATATCTAAAATAGTGACAACAAGATATCAAACAAGAAATAATAATGACTAAAAAAATATTTAATATTTTTTTAGAATTTATATTTTCTTTTAAAGAATTTCTGAATATATATATATAAGGAATAAAAAAATAAGCTATAAAAACATCCTTAGTCATCAATCCTATTCCAACTGATATTGCATATAAAATACTCCATCTTCTATCATTAAAATAATCTGTTTTTATCAAACAATATATGTTAATGATCATCATTATCATTATATGATAGTCTTGTCTGCCATAAAATCTTGTTAATCCATATACAGCAGGAATTAATGCAAATAATACCATTGCAATATTGCCTGTTTTTCTTGATGATATTTCAAAAGAAATTTTATATATGCAATATAAGCCCATTAAAAAAAACATGTAATTGATAGAAATTATAATCAGATCAAAATATTCTTTAGAATATAAAAAAAATAAAAATTTTGTAATGTAAGGAATTAATGGAGCGTTATAATATAATAAATTATTTCTGAAAATATCTAAAAAATGTAAAGCTTCAACATTATGAGGTATAATTGGAGTGTTTAATTTCCACCAAATAAAGTTACCTATTGCATAAAAAATTGCAATAATAATAAAAATTATTACACTTTCGTTGCATCTTTTATCATTTTTAATTATATTAAATACTGACATATTTTTATATTAGAAAATAACACATTATATAATACTAAAGTTATTAATATTACATATTCTTACACATCACTTAATTCTATTTTAAACTATGATGATGAATTATAGCAAAATATTACAAGCGTTTTGTTTTATTTTTATGGTTAAAAATTTTAAGGTTTTGGACAATTATAAGTTTGAGGACGAATTGAAAGTTTTTTTTATAAGTTTTTTTGTTTAAGTCAGAGATAGTTTTTGTTGTAGTTATAAAGACATTAAGATTTTAGACGAGATGAAGTATTTCAAAAGTTTTTTATTGTTTTGCTTTTGTCTTTCAAGATTTTAAGATTTGGGCTGTTGGGCGGATTGTTGCCTTACATTAAAAAAGGCAATCAACCGAAGTGAACCAAAGTATTTTGCGACTGCAGTGTACAAAAATGAAAGCGAAGCGAGTGGTACATAAAGGAGCAAAATACAAAGGTGTAATCCAAATATTAAAATCGCTATATCGCTGTTAAAAAAGAAAACTGCCCGACCTGGGCTCGAACCAGGAGACTTCTGCTCCAGAGGCAGACGTGTTACCAATTACACCATCGGGCAAATAAAACAAAAATTGTTAAAGATTATAAAAGACTAGGTATGATTTTACAAAAAGATATTTTTTTTATCAATACGAAAAAAATTGACATTGAAAAAATAAAATGTTAATATCAGTAACGTTTTATGTGGGCAGTTAGCTCAGCTGGGAGAGCATCTCCCTTACAAGGAGGAGGTCGCAGGTTCAATCCCTGCACTGCCCATTTGAAGTTTCTCTCCGAAGAAGTTAAATAACAAAAAAATTAGGAGGCTTTATATGCTTAAGAAAATTTGGATTTCACTTTTATTGATTGCTTTAACAACATCTTTCACATCTGTTTTAACTGCCGGTTCAAAAAAAGAAGATAAAAAAACACAACGCACACAGATAAACATTCAAACTCCCGGGACAGAAGAATTTGTTGACTATGAAAAATACGGTGAGTTCCAAAATCTCGGAACAGACAAATATAAATATACAATTAAAGACCACGTAGGTTTAAAGCAGGCATCCGGCGAAGGCATCTTTCCAAACGTAGCAGATGTTTATAAAAGTCCTGATTTCAAAAAACTTAAAAGAGAAAAAAAATTAGATGGCGATAAGTGGGCATTTGTTAATACAATGGATCCTCGTGCAAATTACTATAAATGGGCAACCGCACAAGAGGAACCGGGTGTAAAACAATATTACACAGCTCTTGCTTTAGAACAGGCAGGAGACTATAAACGTGCAGTAAAAGCATATCATGCAATAGCAGTGTTTTTTCCAAAATCAACAGGTGTTACATTTTGGAAAACACCTTGGTATGTGGCACCGGTAGCTATTGAAAAAATTAAATATTTAACAAGAGAACATAAAGATTTAGGAGTTAAACTTGTTGACGGCGAAATTGATATTATCGGCAAGTATGATGATGATAAATCAAATGACGATTTTATAGTAAATCCGGGAAAAATAGTTCCGGCAAAACCTGAAGACTGGATTTTAAAGAAAGCAGATTTGGATTCCATAGGAATAAAAAAAGTTATAGGTAAAGGTAAAGTAAAACTTGTAGAATATAATAACAAACATTATCAGTTAATGGTTGATGATAAACCATATGTTATGAGAGCGATTTGCTATTCGCCTACGCCGGTAGGCTTAACCCCCGATAACGGAAGCGTTAACGTTTCAAAAGATTGGTCTTGGGCTGATTATAATAAAAATAAAATAATTGACGGACCTTATGAATCATGGGTAGATGCAAATAAAAATAACAAAAAAGACAGAAAAGAAAAAGTAGTCGGTGATTTTCAACTAATGAAGGAAATGGGGATAAACACAATAAGAATTTATGATTATCCGAGCGTTAATAAAGAAGTATTAAAAGACGGATATGAAAGATTTAATTTTATGTATATGATAGGAAATTTTTTGGGTATGTACGGTGCTCATTCCGGTGCAGGATGGTTTGAAGGTACGGATTATACAAATCCACAACACCGCGAAAATATGTTAAACAGCGTAAGGCAAATGGTTGAAGAATATAAGAATGAACCATATGTATTGATGTGGGTTCTCGGCAATGAAAATAATTACGGGACAGTTGGTGTTGTCGGTGTAAGTGCAGGCACATCATGTAATGTAAGAAAAGATCCCGCTTCATACTACAAATTTGTAAATGAATGTGCAAAACTCATTAAGGAATTAGATCCTCAACAAAGACCGGTAGCAATATGTAACGGTGATTTGTTATTTATGGATATATGTGCTAAAAATGCACCTGATTTGGATATATACGGAGCCAATGCTTACAGAGGAAAAGAAGGATTCGGGATGCTTTGGAAAGATGTATCTAAATTATACGAAAAACCTGCAATTATAACTGAATACGGATGTCCCGCTTACAGTAAATATTTAACATTTTCAGAAAATGAAGACGAACAGGCAGAATATCACAAAGGAAGCTGGACTCATATGGAAGAAAATTTTGCCGGATTTGGTTCAGGCAACGCTTTGGGCGGAGTAATATTTGAGTGGACTGATGAATGGTGGAAATCAGGGCCACCGCCTGAATTCGATCAGAATAAACAAGACTTAATAGGTCAGTGGATGGGGCCGTTCATAGATGGTTGGGCATATGAAGAATGGTTTGGATTATGTTCCATAGGTGACGGGAAACACGGACCTTTTAAAAGACAATTAAGAAAATCTTACTTTACATATAAAGAGCTATGGGAAAAATACAAATAATATTTACAAGATTAATAATCCCTTTTTTTATTATCATTTTTAGTTTTTCTTTTATTTATTCGCAAGAACAAACAGAAAAGAAGCTTGGAAACGGCATTGTTCAGTTGATACAAGATGAAGACGGTGTGTGGAGAATTACCGTTAACGGTCAATCATATTTTATTAAGGGAATTGAATATTCTGCTGATATTGTGGGCAATAGACCCGATGTTAATGATTGGATGTGGTCTGATTTAAACGATAACGGTAAAATAGACGGTCCGTACGATTCATGGATTGATTTTAACAGAAACAGTTATCAAGACGCTGATGAAAATGTTATCGGCGATTTCTCTTTACTAAAAGCTATGGGTTGCAATACAATCAGAATATATCATTCCGAAAATATTAACAAAGAACTTTTAAGAGATTTATATAATAAATACGGCATCAGAGTAATAATGGGAAATTATCTTGGTGCATACACAAAAGGAAGCGATGCTAATTGGGAAAAAGGAACAGATTACACCGATGATGATCAACGCAGAAAAATGTTGGACAGTGTAAGAAAAATGGTTGAGAAACATAAGGATGAACCGTATGTGTTGATGTGGATGCTTGGCAATGAAAACGATGTTACGGGAGATCACGGTAATTCAACGAAAACAAATACAAATGCTCATTTATACCCGGTTGAATTTGCTAAATTTTTGGAAGAAGCCTGCAAAATGATAAAAAAAATTGATACAAATCATCCTGTCGGAGTTTGTAATGCAACAACAAGATTTGTAAAATTTTATGCGAAATATACTCCGAGTGTAGACGTTCTCGGATTTAATCAGTATTCAGGACCTTACGGTTTTGGAGTTTTATGGAGAAAAATTAAACAAGAGTTTGACAGACCGGTTGTAATTACGGAATATGGTTGTGATGCATACAATCAAACTAAACAAACTACTGATGAAGAGTTTCAAGTAAGATATCATAAGCGTGCATGGAAAGATATAGAACAAAACGGTTACTGGGGAAAAGGTGAGGGTAATTCAATAGGCGGATTTGTTTATTGTTGGCTTGATAAATGGTGGTTAGTCGGATCAAGTAAAGAACATGATACATTACTGGGTGCGTGGAAAGGACCGAAAAGTGATAATTTTTTTCATGATGAATGGCTTGGAGTTTGCGATCAAGGAAAAGGGATGCATAGTCCCTTTAAAAGATATTTGAGAAATATATATTTTTTATATCAGGAAGAACTCTGGAATTGGGATCCTGCAGTTTATTAAAAAAATATTGTTTTCATAATAAGAATATGTTATAATCGCGATGTAAGTTTTTATTATTCCGAGGAGTGAGTAATGTCAGAAAACGAGCAATCTAAGCAAGTGGAAATATCTGACGGACTTGATTTTGGTTTGTTTATTAATAGGCAATATGTCACTGTAAAACGCATAGGCGTTGGTGGTTTCGGTACAGTTTGGCAAGCGTATGATTTTAGTTTAAGAAATTTTATAGCAATAAAAGAACTTTTACCCGTGTATGCGGAACCAAAGTTTGTTGAGATGTTCTACAAAGAAGCTCTTATCGCAAAAAATATAATCCACGACAATATAGTCAGAGTTCAGCATTTTTGGAAAGGGTCCAACGGAACATTTTATGTTGTGCTTGATTACATAAGAGGCGTTGACCTTGAAACTTTAATAAGAAAATGCAACCAAGAAAAAGTTCTTATTCCTTGGCAGTTATCCACCCTAATATGTATAAATGTTTTAAAGGCAATTGATTATGCAAACAGGATAGCCAGAGATTCAATTACCGGAAATCCCTATGGAATTGTTTATAGAGATATTTCTCCCGGCAATGTTCTTTTGTCGTTTGACGGAAATGTTAAACTGAGTGATTTCGGTATTGCTAAAACTGCCGATGAAATCAAGGATTCTATCCCGCAGAAAGTAATTGCAGGAAAATATCCGTATATGTCACCCGAACAAATTAAAGGGCAGTCTGATATTGATCACAGAACAGATATTTTTTCCGTTGCAGTTTTATTTTATGAAATGTTAACGGGACACCAACTTTATCAGGGAACAAATGAAGAAATAAAAGCGCAGGTTCTCGGTAAAAAATTTGATACCGAAGGATTAAATGCACCGGGAGTTCCTCATGAAATGTTTGAGGTTATATCCAAAGCTTTAGAAAAAGACAGAGATGTACGTTATGAAAAAGCAATAGAAATGTACAGAGATATCAGACGCATTTTAAAAGGTGTAGATACGGATGATTTATCTATTGAACTTTCGGAATTTGTAGTTAAAATTATGAAAGAGAATGTTATAAAATCCGAAAAATTGGTAGAAAATGTCAAGTCGTTAACCGTAGCAGAACTTGAACGTAATTCTAAGATACCAAAAATTCAATGTTATGATTTTATAGTCGGTCAACAGGCAAATGCTCAGGGTTCCGGTATGAATCCGGACCAACCTCAATCTCAATATTTTCAACAACAAGCACCGCAATCAAATGTTCAGCAACAACAACCGTCTCAGATAAAAGCCGAAGAAAGACGACAGCCTTCATTAAGAGTTGAAGCAAAGGGGAAAACTGTTTTTGAAGAAGTCGGTGATTGGTTGTTTAAAAAATTCGATGAATTAAAGAAAACAATATTAAAAATTGTTATAGCAATATTTTTAGCAGTACTTGTACTTGCCGTTGCCGATGTGTTTTTTCAGATTACTCCGTTCGGTAAAAAAGTTTATGATACGATGAATCCGCCGGATGTTGTTATATCTACAGTTCCTTCCGGGGCCGTTGTCAGTATGAAAACCAAAAGTGGAGAAGTTATATTGAATAATATATCTTCTGCTGCCGAAATTCCTGTAAGAAAGGTTAAACCCGGATCATATATTGTTACAGCATTAAAAGAAGGTTTTAGACCCGTTCAAAGAGTTGTTCAAATAGAAGGACAAAAAAAAGCCAGAAAAGGTGCCAGAGAAAAAGTAGAGATAATGTTTGATTTTGTATTGAATGTTGAATCTGTGCCATCCGGCGCGAGCGTTTATGTTGACGGCAACAAGTTTGGGACAACTCCGTGCAAAGCACAGCTTTTAGCTGCTCCGCACACAATAAGGCTTGCCATGGAAGGTTTTGAAGATTTGGGGTCCAATGCAAAAGAAAGAAAAGAGGGACAGTGTAATGTTGACTTTACAATGTCATCTGTAAGTGAAATTTTTGCGGAAGTTGATAAGAGATTTTGGGAATGTGAACTTAAAAATATAGATAGTGAAAATGTTTTCAGTGTTAAGGGTAATTTATTTAAAAAGATGAATGTAACCTCGGAGCCAAAAGGTATGATGATTCACGTTCAGGGAGAATCTCAACCTAGAGGGAATACACCATTAAATACATCGTTTAAACTGGGGACATATAATATTAGATTTTTAGATCCCTCCGCCAGATATGGGGAATGTGTAAAGGAAGTTAAAGTTGATGCCCAGTCAGATCCAAATGTTTTTGTCAAGATGAATAAATTTGTAACATTCAGAGTCAGATCCAAAGATAATCCCGGCGATACATTTATAACAAAGGTAAGAATTTCAAATAGAAATGTTTCGATTACAAAAGATATTTCTACTTCAAAACCGATACGTATTGCTTTACCGGTTGAAACTTTTGATGTTGTTTTTTATGGTGATGCGGAATACAAAAGTTATAAAGTTTCGAATGTAAATATTGATAATGTAAGCACTGTGACAGGTGAGTTGGAATATGCAAAAGTTGACTTTACTATAGCTGTTAAATCTGCAACAAACTCACAACCACAGGAAGCATATATATGGCAGGGCAAAAAGTTATTAGGTAAAACAGAAGCTAACGGATTGTTTAAAGGAAGTTTAGTGCCGGGTAAATATGAGTTGAAAGTTATTTCAAAAGGATTTGATGACCAAATATTAAAAATGGATCTAAATACCAAGGGCAACAATAATATTGATGTATTTGTATTAGAACCTCAGTCGGATGTTTCTACATCAACAAATACAATAACGACAACAGAATCAACATCAAATAAAGTTTTAGTTGATAATTTTAAAAAGCCACAACCAAAAGAAGAATACAAATTTAATCCTAAAAGAAAAGAAGTTAAGAAAAAAAGTGAGGCTTTGAACTCAGAAATAGATCAGGAAGTACAGGAACCCGCAAACGTTGAACAGCAGGTTGTAGTTTGTATGTATTGCGGATATGTTAATACAGTTCCTAAGGGTAAGAGACTTAGATTTTGTGTAAATTGCGCCAAACCATTGAAGTAATTTTTATGGAGAATACAATGAAAAAATTATTGTTTTTTTTGTCTTTGTTGTTGTTTTGCGGGGTACTGGTTTATGCAGATGTCCCGAAAAAACTTAATGTGCAGGGGAAACTAACTTCAGATTCAGGTCAGGTTTTGTCTGAAAAGCCATTTTCTGCAGTATTGCATCTTAGAGTTGCCGGTTCATCCACGGTCAATAATCCGGTTGATACAAAGGCTGGGACAACAGACAGTAACGGGTTGTATAGTATCAATTTTAATGTAGCTAACTTTAGTTATGATGCGGGGGCAGATTTCAAAATTGTAATTACCGTAGACAGTCAGGTAATATCAACAGATTGGGCAGACATTGCTACTAATCCGTATTCTTTTTACTCTTCCACGGCAACTTATTCAATATTATCAGCAAATGCGATTACTGCATCATCAATGACAGTAACCGGAGCAGGAAATGATTTGTTCTGGGGTTATAATTCGGCAGGTAATGCCCAATTATGGCGTACAGTTATAGTTTCAACTGCAAATGTTACAGGGTTATCGTCTGCAACTGTAGCCAACGCAACAAATGCGACTAATGCAACAATAGCAACAACTGCAGTCAGAGCGACATCTATGACGGTAGCTGGTGCTCCAGCAAATAATTTGTTTTGGGGATATGATGCAGGTGGCACGTCTCAGGATTGGCGAATAGTTCTGGTATCAACACCTAATGTTACAGGATTATCAGGTGCAACTGTAGCCAATGCAACAAATGCGACAAATGCGACTAATGCAACAAACGCAACTAATGCAACAATAGCAACAACTGCAGTCAGAGCAACATCGATGACAGTAACCGGAGCAGGAAATGATTTGTTCTGGGGTTATAATTCGGCAGGTAATGCCCAATTATGGCGTACAGTAATAGTATCAAGCTCAAATGTTACAGGATTATCAGGTGCAACTGTAGCCAATGCAACTAATGCGACCAATGCAACTAATGCAACGACAGCTACGACAGCAACGACAGCAGTCAGAGCGACATCAATGACTGTAACAGGATCAGGAAATGATTTGTTTTGGGGATATGATTCAGGTGGCGTAAGTCAGGGATGGCGTACAGTTTTAACAACTGTAGGTAACGGATTAACACTTACAGGTAGTACTGTAAGCGTTGCAAACGGTACGGGATTAGGATTTAGTGGGTCAACTCTTGTTGTTACTACCGCTCCATATGCTTCAGGAGCAGGAACGGTTGTTGACGGAGCCATAACGGCTGCGAAAATAGGAACAGCTGCTGTGACGGCTATAAAAATGGCAAGTAGCTCAGTTGTTGAAGATAAAATAGCAACCGGAGCTGTTACTGAAAATAAAATAGCAAGCGGAGCTATTGATTCGGGACATTTTAAATATGAAAGTGATTATGGTCATATATACGATATAAAAGTTGCAACAGCAGCTTATGCAGAAACTTCCGGAGCTGACCTTGCGGAAATATATGCTTCAAGTGAAGTGTTGACTCCCGGTGATATAGTTTCGATAGATTTATCAAAAGATAATTCAATAGTAAAAACAAAAGTGGCAGAAGATACTTTAGTTGCCGGTGTAATTTCAACTAAGCCGGGTTTATTGATGAATAAAAGTGAAAAAGGATATGAATTGGCGATGGTAGGAAAAGTACCGACGAAAGTTTGTAATGAAGGTGGCAGTATAAAGAGGGGAGATTTATTAGTTTCTGCTTCAATAGAAGGATATGCAAAGAAAGCAAGTGATAATCCTAAAACAGGAACCGTTATAGGTAAAGCACTTGAGAATTTTGATTCCGTAAACGGAATAATTTTAGTATTGGTGAACCTACAATGATGAAAAAAATAAATCTGATTTTGGTAGCATTATTGTTTTTTTCAGTTTCTGGGACCTCAGAAGCTGCAAAGACTTTTGTTGTTGTTGCCGGCGGAGCAGCTTCCGGTAACAGTGCTCTGGCAAAAACATCTGCTTTTACAGGACAGTCTTCACTTGTTTCCGGTGAAGCAAGAACAAAAGACTTGGTCTTGCAATCAGGATTTCCTTCGGTTATCACTAAAGCTCCAAATACAAATATAACTTTTGTAAATTTAACAGGTACGGAAACTTTCCCCACGCAAACGGTAACAGTCAGAATTCAAATAAATTGTGCAAGCGGATTTGACATAAATAAAGTAAGGTATGCAATAGCAGAGGGACAAAATGCGGAGTTTGGTGAACAAATTGATTATACAGTGACTCCCAGCACGTCGGTTATTTTCAATCAGGAAATAAATTTTAGTCAAGGGCAATCTGTAAACAGAGTTTACCTTTATGCCCAGGATGCGGATCCTGCAAATGTTTTTGGTAATGAGACTCAAATTGTTGTCAATACTGCAGGTAGTTTAGGTGATGTTGCATTCATATCTCCTGACCCTGTAACAAAATTAACTACATTAAATCCTACAATACATACAACGATGTTTTCACTTGGTGTTTCAAGTGCTACTGTAAAATTATACAGCGGGACGTCAGCCGGCGGAACAGCTATATACGATGTTCAGGTAAGCACTGCGATTATAAATTCAGCAGGAGAAATCTATTATCAAAATTCACTGCTTATGCCGGGCGGGATAAATCTTACGGCAAATGCAGATTATACTTTGGTAGTTGATTTTGATAACACATATCCGGATATTGAATTAACATTTAAAGCTCTGGACGGCGGAGTAGCAGATATTTTAACTTATCCGTCACCTTTTAATCCTAATAACAATGAAAAAATTAAAATAAGATATTTACTTGCAAAAGACGGACAAGTTACAATCAATTTGTACAATAAAGCCGGTAAAATTGTAAGAAAACTCATATCTTCGGCGAGTAGAAGTTTCGGTACTAATGAGGAAGAGTGGGATGGCAGAAATTATGCGGGAGAAATTCTCGCAACTGGTCCATATATCTGTGAAATTATAACAAGAAGTGCAGATGGCGAAGCCAGAAGATATACTGCACTTGCTATAGTGGGTAAATAATTATGATAAAAATAAAAAAATCATTCATCGTAGTACAGATCACATTGATTGTGTTTTTGGCTTCTAATGTTTTTGCAGGTGTTGATTTAGCTCCTTTTCTAAAGAAAGGAGTTGGTGCAAAGGCAATTGGTATGGGTGGAGCATTTACCTCGGTAGCTGATGATCCCAGTGCTATTTATTGGAATCCGGCAGGACTCACTAAAATGCAAATGTATTCTATTTCTACCATGGGTGCGATGGGTACGTCAGATAAATATCCGGGGTTGAAAGAAATTATTCCGACCCATCAATTTTTTGCAGCAACGATGCCTCTTGCAAATCTTACAGATATTTTTGGTAAGGCCGTATTTGGTATTGGTTATATTTCTTCAACGATGGATGGAATACAGCATACTTCTAGTGATGGTAGTCCATTAGGTGGTACAATGAGTCACACAGATAGTGCGTATTATTTGTCTATGGGTTATCCTGTTTTTACAGGATATAATAGTTTGAGTGTAGGTGCTTCTCTGAAATATATTTCCTATGAGTTTTCGGGTATCAGTGAATCAGGCAGTGGCATGGATTTTGATGCCGGTGTGCTGTACTCTATGGGAACATTAAATTTTGGTGCAATGTTAACAAAAGGTGTTGAGATAGACAATGATAAAGCTCCAATGACAACAAAATTCGGAGTATCTAATAAATTTAAAATCGGAAATAGTTTTCATATTTTAGGTGCAATGGATCTTATCCAAAGACAGGAAGAACCATTAATAACAAATATAGGTGCTGAATTTGGAATAAGAGAACCTTTAATGTTTGATAATTTTGGAATTAACACAATAAGTTTTAGATTTGGCGTTGAAGGTTATGCAATAGAAAACAGATATGATATTTCTTCAGCATTAAATGAGTCGGTTGGTTACAATTGTGGATTAGGTATAGATTTATATGTAGCAAGGACATATTTACAATTGGACATTGCATTGCTGAGTGGGAATATGTTTGAGCAAAGTACAAAATTTTCGGTTAATTTTTATTTCTAGAGGTTAAAAAATGAATAAAAAACAAATTAGTATTATGTTATCGTTGTCGATTATGTTGCTCAGTGGCACTCCTTTATTTTCAGCAGATAAAAAAGATGTTGCCGATCCGATACTCAAAGAAGTAATAAATGAATTGTCACCGAAAATGCCGAGATTTGTAGATAAATACGGTCCAAGTATTTTCGTTTCAGACGAACAAGTTACCAGAGCAGGTTTAATACTTGCACTTTATGAATATGATAAAAGAAATTCAGTTGCCAGTCTTTCCGCCAACTTTGTTTCGAAAAGAGATTTTGATTTATTAAGTACCAGATTGTCGTTTATTGAAAAATCAGGCGGAAAATCTTCCGGATCCGGTTCCAGTGTTGATATGATAAAACTTATGAATGACTTAGATCCGAACATGCCAATGTTACTTGATAATAATTTGGCAAATTCAAAAGTTTTTAAAGATTTACAAAAGAAAGTGGATATGATGGGATTATCGGCTTCTTCAGGTTCAGGTCAGTCTGTTCCTAACGTTGCATTGGTAAATATGAAAACAGACATAAATAATTTAAGTAAAAGAATAGAAACTTTTGAAATGAGTTCAAAAAGTACTAATTATACAGGAAAACCTTCTAAGGAATTGGATGAATTAAAGCTTTCATTTGCCCAGATTCAAAAAAGTTATGTTAATATTGCAAAAAGAATTGACGAATTGGAAAATAGACCTATGATGGTATCTGCAAAAGATGGCATAAAAGTCAGCGATGCTCAGATAGAAGGCTTAAATGCAAAAATTAATTCTATCAAAAAAACTGTATCGAGTATTCCTACAAACGATTATGTGAAAGCAGAAATAAGCAAAACATCTCAAGATGTAAAAAGATTAGAAAGAAAAATAGATGAAATTGAAAGTTCAGGCGGTTCTGTCGGCATAAGTGAATCAAAATCTTCAACCGGTACCTTTGCTAAAATAAGTTTGGGTATAACGATGATTGCAGCATTATTTGTAGCAAGATAATATTCAATAATCACAATGGGAGTTAGTATATGCCAAGAATATTGGTGAAAAAAAGAGAAGAAATAATTTCTGAATATATTGTCAGAAAAACTAAAATAAGAGTTTTGATCGGTAGTAAGAAAGGCAATGATATTCTAATTGCGGATAAAAATATATCTGAGCAACATTGTGTTATATCGCTGGAGGCATCAGGACAGTATTCGGTTAAGGATTTAAATACAATTGCCGGCACTCAATTGAATTCAAGATTAATATCGGAATCGCAGCTAAAATTCGGAGATGAAATTTTTCTTGGCGATTATAAAATTGTTTTCTTGGACGATATGGCAACAAATAAGTATGATGTTGTGGTACAACAATATTATCTTGTCGGTATTTACGGCAAGTTTTATGGTAAAAAGTTTTTTATAAAGCAACAAGGTGATACATTTATAGGAAGAGAAAATTTGTCACCCAGAGGCATTGAAAATGATGTTGTTCTTTCCGGCGATATGACGGTATCCAAAGGACATGCAAAAGTTACGGCACACGGAGATAAGCATACAATAACCGATATAGGAAGCACCGGCGGAGTTGCCGTAAACGGTGCAAAAGTCGGACAACTTAATACAATTCAATTGGCGTTAAATGATGAAATTTCAATAGGCAGAACAATTTTCAGATTTGTTGATTATTTCAGCGAGAATTATTCGTTGCCTTCAAAACAGAAAGTTGTTATTATGAAAGTTTTTAATTACTTGCATATTTCTGTTACTGTTATTGCATTAATTGTGGCCTGCATGTCTATTTTGAATGGATATAAAGGAATTTCTATTTTAAATGACAATCAGGGTAAAATCAGTCTGTCTATCAACCAGGAATGGAATAAGACTATGCCGTTAAGTACACCTGAATCATATGATGTAACTTCAACACCGGTAATTGCAAATTTTACAAGTTCCCAAAATAACGTAGCGATGTTAACAAATACCGGATTATTAAATGCATGGGATTTTAAAACCGGTGATCCTATATGGAAACCGTTTGAAATTTATAATTCCGGAGTAGCTTCATTGGTTGCATCTGATATAAATAATGACGGACTGGATGATATTATAGCGGTATCTGAAACATCTATGGTGTATATTGTTGACGGACAAACAGGGAATATAATAAGAAAGGAAATATTGGGCGGTGATATTTCAAAATTAACTCCGGTTGTTTGCGATTTGGATTCTGACGGTAAAAAAGATATAGTTGTTGCATCTGAAGATGGTACGTTACATTTCTTATATTCTCCGGGTTTTGATACCACATATACTAAACAAACAGAATTTATAGACGGACCTATATATGGAAGCCCTATAATAATGTCGAGAAAGAATTTTTCGCCTTTTGTTGTAATTGCCAATTATGACAGCAAGGTTTATTTTTTAGACGGAAAAACGAGAACAAAAAAAATAGTTAATTTGTTGGAATTATCAGGCAAAGCACATTTGGTTGCAGGCGCGCCTGCTCTTGGGGATATAAACGGTGACGGCATTGATGAAATTATAGTTCAATCCAGTGTTCCTCAATATATATCAGTTATAGACACTACTAAGTTTTCCGTAATATGGACTTATTTTGTTGAACCGACTCCACCGGGTAATATGAAAAATACAACTCCTATTGTATCTGATTTTACCGGCAACGGCATTGGTGACGTTGCTTTTGTTTCTGCAAACGGAACAATTCAAATATTAAAAGGAAATACGTCATTCCCTACCGGGGAATTGCTTTGGAATTTTACTATTCCGGGTGCCGGGAAAATTATTTCTTCCCCGTCAGCTTATGACTTTGATAAGGATGGAATTTTGGATTTAGTCTTCGGAACGGAAGACGGTCGTATAATAATTGCAAAAAGTAATACAAAAAGGAAAGAAATTGAAATACTTGCAGATTTAAAAGCAAGTAATTCTGCGATAACATCCACTCCGTTAATTGCTGATTTGAACGGGGACAAAAGTATCGAAATTCTTTACACAAATATTCAAGATGCCATACAGGTTTTAAATACAAATTGTAAAACTTTAAAAAATCTTAAAATATGGCCTATGTTTTTATGTAATTCGGAGCATAATGCCAATTTTTCATTAAAGACGTATAAAAATAAATATGTCAAGATGTTTGTTTTTGGTATAGTTTTATTTATTTTGGTTGTGTTTTTAAAAATCAGAGGGATTATCAAAAAAGCTAAGAAAAAAGTTAAGGTTATATATTTATGATTTTATTAAGCGGGTACTGCACCGATAAAGGGTTGTTGAGAACAGAAAATCAGGATTCCTATGGGATTTCTGAGGAAACGAGTTTGTTTTTCGTTTGCGACGGGATGGGTGGCGGAGTTGCCGGGGATTTTGCAAGCCGGTATGCCAGAGATATTATATTAACTTCGTATAAAAGATTAAATGATGAAGAAATTGACGGAATTGTAGACAATTACAAGGAATTTGAAAGTAAAATAGTTCGTGCCGTTTCTGCCATAAGACTTGCTAACAGAGGTTTATATAATTTGCAGGTAAAATATCCCCTTTTGTCAGGAATGGGAACAACTTTTACCGGGGCTGTATTTGAAAAAGAAAAGAATTTATTACATATTTATAACGTAGGAGACAGCAGGGTATACAGAGTCAGAAACGGAAATATAAAATTATTGACTACTGATCACTCAAAGATAAAGGAATTAATAGACGACGGCAAAATGACAGAAGAAGAATCAAAAACTGCAGAAATACAAAGTATGATAACGAGAGCTTTGGGAACAGCTCCGACAGTTAAAATAGATTATAAATCTGAAATTGTCAAATCGGGAGATGTATATATTTTATGTTCCGACGGGTTAAACGGTGAATTAGAAGATTTTACAATAAGAGATATCGTTCTAACTAATAAACCCAATACTGTTTCAATTGCAAACGAACTTGTTTTGGCTGCAAATAATTCAGGAGGAAGAGACAATACAACAGTTGTGGTTTTATATGCACAAGATGAGATAAATTTAAATGCGGTAGAAGATGTTTCTCCTCATGAAGATATAGTAATATTTGAATCAGAAACAGGAAAAGAAACGGAAAAAGAAGATGTGTTGATAACCAGAATTGAAAAAAGTATCGGAATGGAAATTCCAAAGTTAGCTAAGGAAAAAAATGTATTTACCAGTCCGTTGTTTTTAACATTTTTTCTGATATTGCTTGCAGTAAGTGTTTTCTTTGTGTATTCTCATTTTTATAATTCAGATGTTGAAAAGAAAAGTATAGTTGAGCTTACAGGCAATATTTCCGGTATAAATATTGAAATAAAAACATTGCCCGATTCTAAAATTAAAGAGATTGAAACAATACGTGATAGGATTTTTAAAATGCAGGTAATACAAGAAGCGCTAAAAGATAAAAATTTATTGATTCCGATGTCAAATGTTACAATTATGTTGGAAAAAGACGGTCAAAATAAATTTATGGGATTATCAAGCACAACACCGTTAGAAATTAAATTGCCGAATGCACAATATAAAATGACGTTAACATATCCTTCTTATAAAATTTTGGATAAAGATTTAAAGTTAAAGGATTTTATATTTCTCAATTTTGAAAATTCAAATTTGCTATCAAATTTAACGGTTATTATGATTCCAAACGACATAATGACATAGGGGATATCTCATGAACAACAATGAACAGAAGAAAATATTGATAATAGATGATGATAAAGTCTTTCTTGATTCGATGTGCGAAATTTTTAAAATTTATAATTTTGATGTTTTTGAAGCACAGACTGCTGAAACAGGATATGAAGCACTTGTCGAAATTGTGCCTGATGTGGTGCTTTTGGATATAAATCTTCCTGATAAAAACGGTTTTGACGTTTTAAAAACAATAAGAGAAAGTAAAAATTTCACCAATATGATTGTTATATTAATAACAGGAGATTCCGCAGTGGACGTTGATAATGCATTTGACAGCGGAGCGGATGATTGTGTTTTTAAACCTATAGCTGTCGAAAAATTTATATTAAGGATAAATAAATTATTAAAAAAATGAAAAAAATAACACTGGCAGTTTTTATCTTGTTATCTGTTGTCGTTTTTTCTTTCGCCGATTTTACAAATACGGATTTATTTTTATTAAATCCTGATCCGTCTTCACAGGCACTTGGGGCAAGTATTTTAGCGATGACTCCTAATATTGCAGGTTTTTTCACCAGTCCGGCAAATAATTTGAAAAATTTTTCAAAAGAATTACAGGTATCATATACACTTTTCGGACAAAGTATCCGCGGGGAAAATGCTACATTTTTGTTTCCTACTAAAAATATAGGTAATTTCTCATTTATGGCTTCTCATTTTGAGTACGGTGATACAAATCCCAATATGGATTTCAGCAGTTCAATTATGTTTGCCCTTAATTATGTTTATCCTTTGGTAAGCAGATATCCTGTTGTTACCGAGAAAGGCGCTGTAGGTATTACGGTTAAGGGATATCAACTCAAAAATAAAGTATCTACAGAAAGTGATTTTGTCTTATATAGTTGTGATTTGGGTCTTATTTATTCCTTGAGTTTTATTGATTCGGATTTAATCGGCGGACTTGCCGTAAAAAATATTGGTAATAATATTGAACTGAACGGTGTTACAGAAAAACAAGCACAAAGTCTTGTTGCCTCGGCAAGATATTTATTATCTGATGCCGGCAAAGTATCCATTATGGCAGACATGATTAAAAATTCAGAGATAGATGAAATGGGATTTGCCAGCGGGGTTGAGTGTTCACTTGTATATCCGTTATCGATCAGGGTTGGCTGGAGAGATTACAGAGATAATTTTAATAAGGGTGTTACAGCAGGATTCGCGCTGAATTTTAATCGCGTAAATATAGGATATGCTTTCAGTGATATATTGGAAGATAATAATGATCAGCATACATTAACGTTGGGTTTTTATTTTGGGGCAATTCCAAACCCTAACAAAGCATACGAGCATTATCTTGCCTATCATTTAAAGAAAGCTCAACAAGCTTATACCGATAAAGATTATATTTCGGCAAGAAGGCAGTTTGAAGATATATTGGCGATATATCCGGATGAATCGGTAGCCCGCTATTACATAAAGCTTTTATCAGAAGATCTTGAACAGGCAGATCAGAACTTAGAAGGCAATATTAATAAGTATTTAGCAATAGGTGAAGTTGCGATGATGAAAAATAATGTTATGAAAGCAAAAAAATATTTTTCTAAAGTATTATTGATGGATAATGGGAATCCGGATGCAATAGCCGGTCTTAAAAAAATTGAAGAGCAAATAAGGGAACGTGACATTTATAATAACAGAAAAAAATATGAAAAAGAAATAACACAATCATGGCTTCTTGCAATGAAGTATTACGATAAAGGCGATTTTATTTATGCAAAAGAAGAGTTACTGAAAATAATTGATATTGATCCGGAAAATGCCGGTGCACTTCAATATCTGGATAATATTCAAAAAAAGATTGAAAGAGTTAATGTTATACAGTCTCATAACGTATTTAAGCAAGGAATGGACGCATATGAAAAAGGCGACTATGAAAATGCATTGTCCTATTTTAATGCCGCTTATATAGCAAATCCCCAAAGAGAAGATATAAAGGAATATATTAATCAATGTAACATAAAGATAAACAGCAAAAAATCAAAGGAAGATTTATCGGATCAAACAACAAACGCCTCAACATCAATGAGATCAAATAAACAAGTTAAAGATGAGATGAAAAATATTTATAATTCCGGGCTCGAACAGTTTAGTCAGGAAAATTATTATGAAGCTTTGAAAAAATTTGAATTATTAAGAACAATGGCATCAAAATATAAATTTTATGATTACAGGGAACAAACAAATTTATATATTGCAAAATCACGCAATGCAATAGCGGATGATTTGTATAAACAAGGCAGTGAGTTTGAACTTCGTGAAGAGTTTGAACAGGCATATGATAAATATAAAGAATCATTAAAGTATGTTAAAAATCACAAACAATCAACAAAAGGATTGGAAAAATTAAATTCAATAATAGCTCAGCAATATTATGATCAGGGTTTAAAAGCTTTTTCTTCCGGCAATCGTGAAAATGCAATAAAACTTTTGGAAGAATCTTTAAAGTACGATGAAAATAAAATAGAAGCGAAAAGGGCTTTGGAAAGAATAAAATAAGAGTATGGTTGAATTAAGAAAAGATCCTATATCATCAGGTTGGGTGATTGTAAATAAAAATAGAGATTTAAATTGTTTTTCAAAATCAGAGATTCATTTACCTGATGAAAAGCACTGTCCTTTTTGTGTTGGAAAAGAAAAGTTAACTCCGCCTCAAATAGTCGCCTATGATAAATCAAGAAAAATAACAAATGATAAAGATTGGAATATAAGAGTTATTCCCAATAACAAGCCGATACTCGCTATTGAAGGCTCTTTATTTAAAAAAGCAGAAGGTATCTTTGATAAAATGAACGGCATAGGAGCCCATGAAATTATCATAGAGACGCCTTTACATAATAAAGATACACATTCTTTTACGATTGAAGAATATTCTCAAATACTTTTAGTCGTTCAGGAAAGAATAAGGGATTTAAAAAATGATTCAAGATTTGAGTATATATTGGTTTTTAAAAATTACGGAATAAATGCAGGTGAAACAATTTCTCATTCTCACTTGCAACTTGTTGCAATGCCGATTATACCAAAGACTGTAAAAGAAGAAATATACTCTGGGTTGAAATATTTTGAGTATAAAGAAAGATGTTTGTTTTGTGATATTATATCACAGGAAATTTCGTCGGGGACCAGAGTTATAACAGAAAATGATTCTTTTATTGCTTTTGTTCCGTTTGCATCCAGATATCCGTTTGAAGTATGGATATTGCCGAAAGAACATTCAAGTGATTTCAGGATGATTAATGATTTCAGGTTAATAAAAGATTTTGCATCTATAAGTACAAGTGTTTTCAGACGGTTATATAAAGTTTTAGATAATCCGGCATATAATTTATTTTTACATTCTCTTCCTCTTAAGGAAAATTCCATGCAACATTACCACTGGCATGTTGAAATAATTCCTCAAATTGTAAAAACCACCGGATTTGAGTTGGGTACCGGGTTATATGTTAACCCTATTCTTCCTGAGGAATCAGCAAAATTTTTAAGAGAAGCAGAGTAATTATGAACATTCTAATGATTTCATCTGAATGTGTTCCGTACGTTAAGGTTGGCGGACTTGCCGATGTTGTCGGGACTTTACCTAAATACTTAAAAAAACAAGGGCATGACGTCCGTATTATAATCCCAAAATACAGGTCAATAGACGGTGTTAAATATAATCTTGAAACATTACCATACAGATTAAAAGTAAGGGTCGGCAAAGAACAGGAGAGTTTCAGAATAAAAACGTGTTTGCTGGACGATAATATTCCGGTTTATTTTATAGAAAATATGCGTTATTTTAACAGGCTTGGCATATATGGAGATGATTCAGGGATAGGATACGGAGATAACAGAGAACGATATATTTTCTTTTCAAAAGCATCAATAGAAGCAGTAAAGGCTATAATGTTCAGACCGGATATAATTCATTGTCATGATTGGCATACGGGTATAATTCCTGCATATTTAAAGACAACTCATTCAAACGACGGTTTTTTTTGGAAAACATCATCGGTATATACAATACACAATATAGCTTATCAAGGCAGTTTTGATGCGGAGACAACGCTTCCTCTTGCCGGTTTTTCATGGGAAGATTATAAAAGTGATAAATTGGAATTTTATAATACATTTAATTTTATGAAAGCAGGGCTTGCATATGCAGATATAATTTCAACAGTCAGTCCCACATATGCTAAGGAAATACAAACTGTTTCTGCAGGAAACGGCATGGAAGTTGTTATTAAAACAAGAAAGGAAGATGTATACGGTATTTTAAACGGGATTGATTATTCATATTGGAATCCCCGAACGGATAAAAATTTAAAAGCAAATTATTCTTTAAATAATATTGAAAATAAAAGTGTGTGTAAAAAAGATTTGCAGGAAAAATGTGGTTTTGCTTCGGATGACAATGTTTTTGTAGTCGGATGTGTTTCTCGTTTTGATAATCAAAAAGGATTTGATTTTATAATGGATGTCATAAGAAAAACACAACATTTGAATATTCAATTTATTGTTTTAGGTTCAGGGGACAGGGCTATAAGAGACGGTATGCTGTATTTAAAAAGCATATATCCTAAAAAAATAAGTGTGTTAAACGACTATAATGAATCATTGGCTCATCAAATATATGCAGGTTCTGATGCATTTTTGATGCCTTCCAGATTTGAACCTTGCGGGCTAAGCCAAATTATATCTCTCGCCTACGGAACAGTTCCTATAGTCAACAAAACAGGCGGACTTGCAGACACAATAAGGGATTTTTCTAAATCTGCTGATGGTAACGGTTTTGTTTTTGATTTTTATGCAGGGGAAAGTTTAGTTGATAAAGTTAATGTAGCATATAATACATTTAATAATAAAAATTTATGGAGTAAAGTAGTTGCGAATGCTTTTGCAAGTAATTATTCATGGGATAATTCAGTACTTGAATATGAAAATATGTATAATACCGCATTAAACAGACGCATAGCGTACACTATATATAAATAATATGAAATTACAAAAAATCAAACTATCATTAGTCTCAAAAATTTTATTTATTTGCATAATTGCCGTTTTTTCTGCTTTATTAATTAAATATTACAACGATGTTAAATTAAATTTAAAACAAATGTCACAAGATTTACATTTAATAATATTTTTAAATGATAAAGTTGAAAGTCAAGATGTTGTTGTTCCGGGGCTTGAAAGTTTAAATTATTTTAATGTTCTGGAATATGTTGATAAAGAAATGTCGTATCAAAGAGCATTGGAATTAAATCCGAAATTATCGGCAGATATTACAGTGGAAAATAAATATTATCCCGCATATATAATTGCAAATGATCTGCAAATAAAAGATAATGACCAGTTTAATAATATTAAGGAACAAATATCACAACTTGAATATGTCAGTGAAATCGGATATGATCAGAAGGCGTTTGATATATTTGTCAAAAATTTAGAAATGATTTCGATGTATGAAAAAGTTTTTATCAACTTAGCTCTTATTGTTTTTGTGTTATTTATAATTAAAGTCACTTTATATGTTATTAAAGGTAAAATTTCAATAGTTTTAATAGAAATATTTTATGGGGCACTTGCCTCAATAATCGGATATACTGCTATCGGTATCGTCGCTTCAATTTCGTATCAACAATTTTTTATACTTGATTGGCATATGTTAGTTTTGTTAATCCCTCTTGGGTGTGTCATATCATTTATGACAAAAGAATCAAATGTTTAAATTCATCAATGTCTTCTTCATTATATTTTTTATAAGTATAATCCCGCACAGCTTGAATGCTGATGTTAAATCTGATTTAAAATTAAAAAATACAGAATTGAATCAGATTAGACAGGATATCAATAAAAAAAAATCTGAAAAATCAAGACTTCAAAAACAGGAAAAAAAGTTTAAAAAAGAATTGGCAAGGATTACCTTGGCAATCGGAAGCACTGAAAAACAATTAAAAAAAATAGAAAAAGAAATTATAATCGCCGAAAAAAAATTGGCAGTTGCATCAGAACAATATACATCTGCAGATCAGGAAAAAAATTTAGTAAATACCAGAATACAGCAACAATATTTGGAATATACAAAGCAAAAATTGATATCATACTATTGTTATCCCCTGGAATTTAAAATGAGAGAAAAACTGATTCAGGATGATTTTAATAAATACAGTGATGCAAAAAATAGAGGGAACATAGCGCAAAAAGATGTTGAAAAATATAATAAAGCAAAAAAACATTTAATAAATTTGAAAAATAAACAACAAAATTTAGTTTCCAAAAATAAAAAATTACAAAGGGAAAAGAATCTGCTTCTTAAAACAACAGAAGATAAAAGAATTGAAGCAGAAAGAGATATACAGGCTCTTAGCGAGTCTGCAAAGGCATTGGCAAAATTGATTGAAAAATTGGCTGTCGTAAGCAAAAAAGTTGAAATTGCAACTTCAAAGAAAAAACAAACGTCAATTCGTTCGGCATCAAATACGAGAAAACATAATTTGCCATGGCCGGTAACCGGAACGGTTGTTTTAAATTACGGTAAAAACAAACATCCTGAGTTGGATACGAATATAATAAGCAACGGTATAAAAATTAAGACTCAAAATAATGCTATAATACAATCTGTAGACACCGGAAGAGTTGCATTTGTGGGCGAGTTTAGAAGCTACGGCAAAATGATAATAATTGATCATAAAGGCGAGTTTTTCAGTGTTTATGCACAACTGTCGGAAATTCTTGTAAAAGAAGAACAATCTGTCTCAAGAGGTTCTGCGATTGCTAAAGTCGGCAAAGGCGATTCGGCAGTTTTGTATTTTGAAATAAGGCAATCTAATATACCGGAAAATCCGAGATTATGGTTAAAAGAGAAATAATAAATTTTTCTATATAAGGGGCAAAGTAATGTTGAAATTTAATAAATTTTATAGTCTGATTTTAGTTATTATAATAATTTCATCGGTAAATTTATACGCTAAATCCGATGAAACTTATGATACTTTAAGAATGATGATAGATATTATGGAAATTATAGATACAAATTATGTTGATACAACACAACCAAAAGATTTGGTTATCGGGGCAATAAACGGTGTTGTAAGAACACTGGATCCGTATTCACAATTTATGGATGAGAAATCCTATAAAGAAATGAAAGCTGAAACACAGGGTTCCTACGGCGGGATTGGTTTGAGAATAACAATGCAGGACAATATATTAACAGTATTAACGCCAATGGCAGATACTCCTGCTTATTTTGCAGGGATACTTCCGGATGATAAAATTATAAAAATAGACAGTACTACCACCGAAGGAATATCCAGTGACCAGGCAGTTAAGTTAATGAGAGGAAATCCGGGAACAAAAGTTATTCTGACAATATTCAGACCGGCTACCAAACAAGAATTGGTTTTTGAATTAAAAAGAAAAGATATAAAAATAGAAACTGTAAAAAAACAAATTTTTGAAGAAAATATCGGATATATCAGATTATCGGAGTTTAATGCACAAAGTGCCGGTGATATAGCTAAAATGCTGAAAGAATTAAATAAAGACGGTATGACTGCGCTGATACTTGATTTAAGAAATAATCCCGGCGGACTTCTTGATTCAGCCATTGAAATTTGCGGATTATTTATAAAAGAAGACAGCTTAGTTGTTTCAACAAAAGGAAGAGATAAAGCATTGGAGCAACATTATGTTACAAAGAAAAAACCGTTGTATCCGGACTTGCCGATAGTAGTATTAATAAACAGAGGGTCTGCATCTGCCTCTGAAATTGTTGCAGGAACATTGCAGGACTATAAAAGGGCATTAGTAATAGGCGGTAATTCTTTCGGTAAAGGAAGCGTTCAAACAATTATTCCTTTATCAGACGGAAATGCACTGAGATTAACTATAGCAAAATATTATTTGCCGTCGGGAAGGACAATAGCCCAAAGAACTGAAAAGAAAGATGTAAAAAGAGGGCTTGATCCGGACATAAAAATAGAGGTTGCACCCGAAACGGAAGGTAAGTTGTATATTCAGTCTGAAAAAATTAAAGTTAAAGATTCCGATAAAAAAGAAACAAAAATAAAAGACGAGGTTTTAGATACTGCAATATCTGTTATTAAAGCAAATAAAACAGAAGAATATATTAAACATCCTGATAAATACTTACAGGATAATCCAAAATCGGAAATAAAATCTGTAAATAATGAAGACGATAAAAATAATGAAATATCAAAAGAAGGAAAAGAATTAACAGATGACAAAAAAACAGAAAAAACAAAGTAGTGTCATTGTAAAAGTATACATATTCATTTTGTTTGTATGCGGGATTATACTTGGGTTATCGTTTATATCCACGGATAAAAACAATCAGAATTTCATTGAACAAAAATTAGATAATGATTTGGTTACTATTCTTGTTGCCAATGATATAGAGCAGGGAGATGTTATTGCTCAATATATCAAAGAATCAAAAAACGGAAATCAAATATATAATCAATATTATAAAAATATATATTTGCCGAATAATAAAAAAATAGCAAATATTGAACTTCAATTAAAAATATTGGCAAGAAATTTTAAAATTAATATATCAAAGAATGTTGAACCCGACAAATCATATAAATATATTTTTTACGACAAAAATAAGACTTACTCCACAGTTGTTTTTACAAGGATTAAAGGGTAATAATAAAATGACTCAACCCAATGAATTTTTCGAAAAAGCAAAAGAATTCATGAATAATAAACAATATGAAAAAGCGTTAGAATATTTTGATGTTTGTTATAGGTATGATTATGTAAGAGAAAAAGTTTTGATTGAGAAAATAAGTATATTTTTTGAATTAAAAGATTGGAAACAGGCTGAAATATGTTGTTTGGAATATATTAAAAACCCGGAAGACGAATATACAAAATCTGACGTCCAGATAAATCTGGCGAAAATATATAAATTAACAAACAGGATTGATGATGCAATTGAATTATTTGATTCAATCAATAAAACTTTTGTTAAAGATATGAATGTTTTTAACATGGAAAGACTGGAAATAAGCTATTGGAAATATAACAATTATTTTATGATTAATCAGTTTCCCGGAGATAAAAAAGAAATACAGAAAGAGTTTCAAATAATAAAAAACATTGCTCCCGGTGAACCGAGAATTTTATTTTTTTTGATTAAAATATCAAATTTTTTACATGATTATGACTATGCAAAAAAATTGTTTGAACAATACGGTGTTTTGGCGGAAAAAGATGTGCTTTACAAAAATGCAATTCTTTTTGAGTTAAAAAAATGGGCAGAGTCTGAAATATCTTGTTTGGAATATATTAAAAACCCGGAAGACGAATATACAAAAGCCGATATGCAGATAAATTTGACAAAAATATATAAATTGACAAACAGGATTGATGATACAATTGAATTATTTGACTCAATAAATAAAAATTTCGTTAAAGATATAGATGCTTTTAATAAAGAAAGGCTGGATTCAAGTTATTGTAAATATAATGATTATTTTATGGTTCACCAGTTCCCCAGAGATAAAAAAGAATTATATAAAGAGTTTCAAATAATAAAAAACATTCCTCCCGGTGAACCGAAATTGTTGTTTTTTTTAGCAAGAGTATCAAATTTTTTACATGATTATGACTATACGAAAAAATTGATTGAACAATATAATGTTTTTGCAGAAAATGATGTGTTTTACAAAAATGCAATTCTTAATGAATATGAAATCGCATCCGGTTCTGTTGTTCTAAAATCTTTCCCCAGAGGCTTATGGCTTTTGTTGAGCAGTAAATGTAATATATCGTGCATTATGTGTCACTCAAATGAAATGAATTTTGAAATGTCTGAAAACAATATGCAAAAAATATCAACATATTTTAAATATCTTGAACATATTGTCTGGTGGGGGGGCGAACCTACGATATCCCCTAAATTTTATAAATTGCTTGAAAATGCTCTGGCATATAAAAATATTAAACATACAATCATTACAAACGGACAGTATATGCCTGACAATCTGGCAGATTTAATTGTAAAAAATAATATAGAGGTTGTTTTATCAATAGATTCCGTTGAAAAAGATAAATATGAAAAGATACGCAAAGGAGCAAGTTTTGAAAAATTGTTAAAAACAATTGAAATTTTATCTCCTTTAAAAGAAAAAAGTTTGTTGAAAATAAATTATGTTGTTATGAATATGAATAAAGATGAATTAGATAAAGTTTTTGATTTTGCCAGAAAACATCAAATATTAAAAATAAATTTTTTACCGGCATGTGTTAATAATGCCGAAGTAAATAATTTTAAAATTTCAGATGATGACGCAAAAAATATGGATATTGAATTTAGTCGGGTAAGTGAGATGGAGATTTTTAATTCCTGTGATATAATAAAAAATGACGATATGAAAATAGATTGTAAAAATAACGTTTTTTGTCATGCTCCGTGGACATATATGACCTTTTCATATAAAGGAACAATATTCCCGGATAATTTATGTAATTTTTTCAATGGTAAAGAATTTATATTGGACGAAACAAATCTTTTAGATTACTGGAACAGTCAGTATGTTCAGGAATTAAGAAGATTCGTATTGGCAAAACATGCCTGCAATTATCGTTGTCCGCAGGCAAATGTAACGGAAATTACATGAAAATATTGGCAATAGAAACATCATGTGACGAAACGTCTGTTTCGGTAGTTGAGAACGGCAGAAAGGTTTTATCAAATATAATTTCTTCCCAAATACCGATTCATGCTAAATATAACGGTGTTGTTCCTGAACTTGCCAGCAGAGCGCATATAAAAAATATCAATCCTGTTATTGAAAAAGCTTTAAATAAAATAAATATTAATTTTAAAAATTTTGATAAAAAAATTGATGCAATTGCATGTACATACGGACCGGGACTTGCCGGTTCGCTGCTTGTAGGCATAATGGCTGCAAAAACATTGTCTTATATTTACGATAAACCATTAATACCGGTCAATCATATTGAAGGTCATATGCATTCTGCAGGAATAGAAAATTCAGGTTTAAAACCGCCTTTTTTAAGTGTAATTATTTCCGGCGGACATACTGAGCTGGTAATAGTAAAAGACTACGGCAAATATGTTTTTTTGGGCGGCACAAGAGATGATGCAATCGGCGAAGCATTTGATAAAGTTGCAAAAATCCTAGGACTTTCTTATCCGGGCGGACCTGTTATAGATAAACTTGCGGAACTCGGTGATGCAAAAAAAATACATTTTACAAGACCTTTGCTTAAAGGCAGCTGGGATTTTTCGTTTTCCGGAATAAAAACGGCAGTTTTAAATTATTCAAAAAAAGTTGATATAACCGATAAAAATGTAATAAACGATATATGTGCAGGTTTCCGTCAGGCGGTTGCCGAAACAATTATTTATAAATCATTCGAAGCTGCCGAAAAATATAATTTAAAAACTATAGCTTTGGGCGGTGGTGTTGCCAGTAATTCATTAATCAGAAAAATGTTTAAAGTAACTGCAAAAAATAAAAAAGTAAAAGTTTTTATACCGTCGCCGGTTTATTGTACCGATAATGCTTCAATGATAGGTCTTGTCGCTTATTATAAATATAAAAAATCAGGATTCAAAAAAAATATTGATTCTTTAAATCCAAAGCCGTCGCTTGATCTTCAAAATTGGTAACCGTACATGATAAAAATCCCTGAACTGAAAATCGGAAATATTAAATTAAAAAATTCTCTTATGCTTGCTCCCATGGCAGGTATTACGGATTTACCGTTAAGAGAACTTGCCGTTGAGGGCGGTGCGGGGCTTGTATATACGGAAATGATATCTGCAACGGCATTATCTTACGGTGATAAAAAAACATTAAAATTATTACAAACTTCCGTTAAAGAAAAAGATATGGCGGTTGCACAAATTTTTGGCAACAGCCCGTCGGTTATGGCGGACAGCGCAAAAAAAATACAGGATATGGGATATAAATTTATAGATATTAATTTAGGATGTCCCGCAAAAAAAATAGCAAAATCCGGTGCCGGGGCAAAACTCTTGGAATCTCCGAAAAATATTGAAAATATATTAACTGCCGTTGTGAAAAATGTGTCAATTGCGGTTACGGCAAAAATAAGGATAGGATTATTTAAAGGACAAAATATTGCTCCCGAAATAATTGAAATAGCACAAAATTGCGGTATACAAATGGTTTCTGTCCATGCAAGACCGGCAGAGAACGGACATAGCGGTCTGCCGGATTTAAAAGCTTTTGAAGAAGCGACAATAAATGCAAAAATTCCGATTGTTGCAAACGGCGGTATTATTGATATTCAAACAGCTGAAAAATTTTTAAAAATACCAAAATGTGCAGGTTTGATGATTGGCAGAGGAGCAATCGGGGATTATGATTTATTTAAAAGAATAGAATATTTTTTTAATGAGAATGAAGTTTTGCATCATCCCGGGATAGAAACAAAAATTGACTGGTTTAAAAAACATATAATGGCATCAATAGAATTTTACGGCGAAGAAAAAGGAATAGTTGTTTTAAGAAAAATTGCTCCTTATTATATTAAAGATATACCAAATGCATGTCATATAAGAGACAGATTCAATAAAATTACTAGTCTTAAAGATTTTAACAATCTTATTGAAAACATAATTCCGTTTTGCAATGAAACACACTTTTAAAGGCAGAAGCTGAGAAGCACAAAGACAGAAGCTGAGAAGTTGAGAGGCTTGGAAGCTTGGCAACTACAACAACGAATAAAAACAGAAGATTAGAAGTTGAGAAGCTTAGCAGCTTGGCAACGACTTTGTTTTTGTTAAAGTCTTTACTCAGTTTCTTCGGTTTGCTTTGCAAATCTGCCCAACATCCAAACCTCTTAGCTTCCCAGCTTCTATTAGTTTGTAGTTATTGTTGTTTTTCCAAAAGAGGCTGAATCGCCTTATAAACTTTTTCGGCAACAAATTTATACCCGGCTGAATTTGGATGTAATTCATCGGCAAATAAAGCTCTGTCATTCCAGATTTCGTTAAGAATTCCTGAAATTACAGGGGCATTTTTATCTTTTGATATTTCTACAAGGATTCTGCGCAATTCAGGAAGCTGGTTATCTTCAGTGCACAAGATAACGGCAGTTGCACCGGTTTTTTGAATTTTATTAATTATAGTTTCAATATTTTGTTTTGTTGTTTGTATCGGTATTTTTTTAAAAAAATCATTTGCTCCGAATTCAACAAGTACCATAAAAGGCTTGAATTGGAATATTTCGTCTGCTCTTTCAAGCCCATGACGTGAAGTGTCTCCGTGAATTCCTGCATTAACAACAGTCAGATTAGTAAGTTTTTGTAAAAAATAAGGATATGTTTCTCCGTTTGTTGCACCTGTACCTTGTGTTAAACTGTCTCCAAAACATACTATTGTGCGGTTGAGTTTCGGCTGAACTTCGTGATTTCCGTAACATCCTACGGTAACAAACAAACAAACAACAGACAAAAATACCAATAATTTTTTGTACATGATTTATCCTTATATATTTAATAGTTTTTTTATATTACCGCCGAATAATTTTACCTTATTGGTCTCTGAAATATCAAGAGCATTTAAAAAATCTATATCGTTTTTTTGTGTTCCGAAAGGGAAATCCGTGCCGAATAAAATTTTGTCGATAGAATGCTTGGCAATGAATCTATCCCTTTGTTCTTTTTTCATATATATCAATGCCGATGAAGTGTCAAAATAAATATTTTTTCCTGCAAGTTTTTCAATGACTTCATCCCATATTTGAAAACCTCCCATGTGTGCGCCTATAAATTTTAACTCGGGAAATGTTGTTATTATTTTTAATATTTTATCGGGTCCGGCATGAATAATACCCGGCAAACTTAGTTCTACACCGCAATGAAATAGAACCGGGATATTCAATTTTTGTATCCTTTCATAAACCGGGAATATGAGTTCGTCATCTATGTAAAAATCCTGAAATTCCGGCTGAAATTTTATTCCGAAAGCATTGTCTTTAATTCTGTCTAATTCCTCTTGCCATTTGTCATAAAACGGATGTAATGAAGCAAAAGGAATAAATCGGTCTTTTCTTATGGAAAATAACCAATTATTTATTGACTGTACTTGGTCAGGTCTTGATGCTACCGATGCAATTACACTTTTTAATATTTCATTTTCATCCATTATTTTTAAAAGATTTGAAACTGTCGGAACTGCAGGTATAGGTCTTGAAAAAGAATGTTCCAGATATTCTTTTGCTTTATCGGCGACTTTGTCAGGCCAAACATGGGTATGCGAGTCAATTATTATCATAACTTGCAAGATTATATAACTATTAAGAATAAATGTAAATATCCTGTCGTGTTGATAAAACTGTCAATATTATTTATAATTTTCCCAATTCAACGGGAGAGGCGATACATGATTGTTTTAGGTATAGATCCGGGTTTATCAATGGCAGGATGGGGTGTCGTAGAAAAAGGACAAAAAGATAAAATTAAAATGTTGGATTACGGATGCATTAAAACATATCCGTCGGATAAACTTACATGCAGATTAAAATATATATATGATGAAATTCAAGTTGTAATTTCAAAATACAAACCCGAAATGGTCGCAATTGAGGAGTTGTTTTTTTTGAAAGGTTCAAAAGTTATTGCTTCCGTCGGTCAGGCAAGAGGGGCGATACTTATGGCAGTTATAAATAATAATATTCCGGTGTTTGAATACAATCCAAGGCATGTGAAAATTGCTTTAACAGGTTACGGTTCTGCCGATAAACATCAGATGCAACATATGGTAAAGGCTATTTTAGGACTTAAAGAAATACCAAAACCTGATGATTCCGCCGATGCTCTTGCAATGGCAATCTGCCATCTTAATACCAACAGATTTTTCAAATAATAATAATTTTAATTTTTGTTTGACAAAAGATTGTTATAAAGATACAATCTATGGCAAAATTTAATAAAATTTAATAACCCGAAATTTGGGAGATAAAAAGGAGATAAAGAGTATGTTTTCTAAGTTGAGAAGTTTGATGCTTTCGTTGGTAATTACTGTTTTGGCTTCTGCAGGTGTTTTTGCATCAAGTGAAGCTAATTTGGTAATGCCGGATTTGTCATCCGTTACATTTTTAGGCGGAATTTCCGGTCATTCATTGTTAGTGTTTGGTTTGTTAATCTGTGTTTTCGGATTGGTGTTCGGTTTTGTTCAGTTTAATGCCGTTAAAAATTTACCTGTACATAAATCTATGCTTGAAGTTTCAGAATTAATATATGAAACTTGCAAAACTTATCTTATAACTCAGGGTAAATTTATCATTATATTGGAAGCATTGCTTGCCGCTATAATATTTATTTATTTTTATTTCTTAAGTGATTTTGCATTATTAAAAGTGCTTATCATTATATTGTGCAGCATTGTCGGTATTTTGGGCAGTTATGCAGTTGCATGGTTTGGTATGAGAATTAACACATTTGCAAATTCAAGATCAGCATTTGCAAGTTTAAAAGGCAAACCATATCCTACATTTGCTATTCCTTTAAGGTCCGGAATGTCAATCGGTATGTTGCTTATAAGTATTGAACTTTTTATTATGCTTGTAATATTATTGTTTATTCCTGCCGATTTTGCCGGTCCTTGTTTTATAGGATTTGCAATCGGTGAATCTTTAGGCGCTTCTGTGCTTAGAATTGCAGGCGGAATCTTTACAAAGATTGCAGATATCGGTTCAGATTTAATGAAAATTGTTTTCAATATTAAGGAAGATGATGCAAGAAATCCCGGAGTTATAGCAGATTGTACCGGTGATAATGCCGGTGACTCTGTAGGTCCTACAGCTGACGGATTTGAAACATATGGTGTAACCGGTGTTGCTTTGATTACATTTATATTGTTGGCAGTTAAAGACCCGATTATCCAGATTAAGCTTTTGGTTTGGATTTTTGCTATGCGTCTTATAATGGTTATTGCAAGTGCAGTTTCTTATTGGATAAACGGTGCTATTGCAAAAGCAAAATATGAAAATGCAGACAAAATGAATTTTGAAGCACCTTTGACATCTTTGGTTTGGATTACTTCGATAGTTTCAGTTATATTAACATTTATCTGTTCTAATGCAATGATAGGTGATTTGGCAAACGGACTTTGGTGGAAACTTTCAATAATTATTACCTGCGGAACAATGGCAGGAGCAATTATTCCGGAAGTAGTTAAAATTTTCACATCTACATCAAGCTCTTTTGTTAAGAATGTTGTTAATTCATCAAAAAACGGCGGAGCATCATTAAATATTCTTGCAGGTCTTACGGCAGGAAATTTCAGTGCTTACTGGATGGGGCTTGTTATAATAATTCTTATGGCAGTATCTTATGGCGTAAGTACTTTTGGTTTTGACATGTTTATGTTATACCCTGCAGTATTTTCATTCGGGCTTGTAGCATTCGGTTTCTTAGGTATGGGACCTGTTACAATAGCCGTGGATTCTTACGGACCTGTAACAGATAACGCTCAGTCAGTTTATGAGTTATCTTTGATTGAAAGTATTCCGAATATAAAAGAAGAAATTAAAAAAGATTTCGGATTTGAACCAAATTTTGCTAAATCTAAATTGACATTGGAAGAAAATGACGGAGCGGGAAATACATTTAAAGCAACTGCAAAGCCGGTGTTAATCGGTACAGCTGTTGTTGGTGCTACAACCATGATATTCTCCATTATTTTTACTTTAATTGCAGATAAAGGTGAGGCAGTAGTTCTTCAAAGTCTTTCATTGTTACATGCTCCGTTTTTATTAGGTCTTATAGCAGGCGGTGCGGTTATATATTGGTTTACAGGTGCATCAACGCATGCTGTAACAAGCGGTGCATATAAAGCTGTAGAGTTTATTAAAAATAATATTAAACTCGACGGAGTAGTAAAAGCATCTACTGAAGACAGCAAAAAAGTTGTTGAAATATGTACAAAATATGCTCAAAAAGGTATGTTTAACTTATTCTTAGTTATATTTTTTACAACTATAGCTTTTGCATTTATTGAACCTTATTTCTTTATAGGTTATTTAATTTCAATAGCTCTTTTTGGTTTGTTTCAGGCAATATTTATGGCAAATGCCGGCGGTGCATGGGATAATGCCAAGAAAGTTGTAGAAGTTGATATGAGGGAAAAAGGAACAGAACTTCATAAAGCAACGGTTGTCGGAGATACGGTAGGCGATCCTTTTAAAGATACATCTTCAGTTGCTTTAAATCCAATCATCAAATTTACAACATTATTCGGGCTTTTGGCATTGGAACTTGCTTTGGTATTGTCACCTGTCGTAAGTACGACTTTTGCAGTAATATTTTTTGCGGTTTCACTCGTATTTGTTGTCAGATCATTTACAAGTATGCTTATAAAATAAACGTATTTTTATTATAAAATTAAACACAAGAGCTTATCTGTATCGGCTCTTGTGTTTTTTTATTTTTAAATTCTCATAGATATAAAAAATTATATAAACTTATGGCAAAAGCAATATTTAAATGCTATACTATTAAACGAAATGATGCATGAGGGGTTTTGGTGTGAATTTAATTAGATTTAAAAAAATTATATTTTTACTGCTCTTATTTTTATTTGTTTCAGGATGTGGTCAATCTGATTTTAACGACGGGGTTCGTTATCAGCAGGAGGGAGAGTATGATAAAGCAATAAGCAGTTATAACAAAGCTGTTAAAAAAAATCAAAACATTGCTTTGTCACAAAAAAATCTGGGCGATATATATATATTGAAAAATGATTGTAAAAAAGGGTTTGAATGTTATATATCATCAATAGAAGCAAATCATAATTTAGTTTTAGGTTATATTTTGAAATTTATTTCCGACAGTAATAAAACCCTCAGACAAACTGCTCTAGAGTCTCTGCCAAAAGTTCAAAATCAAGAGGCCAGAGAGAAAATGTTGGATAAACTATCGATAATGTTAAAATCAACAAAAATACACGAAAAAATAGATGCACTTGATCTGATTGCCAGTTTGGGATGTACAAGTGAACCGTTATTTGAGGATATTTTAAATTTATTGAAAGATGATAATCCTATAGTGAGACAAAAAGCATTAGTTGCTATGCCGTTGTTGAAGGATTGTGTGGTCGAATTTAATGCATTAGGGCAAATAATAAATGTTGCCCAAACAGATACAAATGAACTTGTAAAAATTTCAGCCATTGATTGTCTCGGTAATCTTAAGTATGATGCAAGAGCTGCTTTACCGATACTTTTTGATATGGTTGAAGCAGATAATTCTTTTAGTCCTTTGGCATCAAAAGCAATAGATGGAATTTATAGATCTGACAAACCAAATGTTAAAGGGTTAAAAAAATATTTATTTAGCAGTAAAAACAGTATAAAAATACAAGTTTTAAACATATTGGGCAATACGGAACAGAATGCAAATGATATGGTTCCTTTTATAATACCGATGTTAAAGGATGATAATCTTGAAATTCGAGAACTTGCAAGAGCAACTTTAAGAAAAATCGGTACATCATCTAAAGAAGCTGTTCCTGATTTAGTGCTTTTATTGAAGAGTCCGGAATATGAAATAAGATTAATGGCATTAACTGAGCTTGCCGATATAGGTAAGGATGCATCTTCTTCAATACCGTCTATTGAATTATTATTAAAAGATTCGAATGAAAATGTCAGGAAGTATGCGGAATATGCAATATCAGAAATCAATAAATAATAAAATGAATATTTTAAAAAGCTATCTTCTTCTTACGATAGCTTTTTGTATTTTATAATAAAATGTGTATAGCCAATATTTGTAAAATTAAAAAGGTACTTAAAAACAATAAGGCTGATGTTGATTATTGTGGTTTGCAAGACACAATCGATATCAGGTTTTTGGATGATATTGTATCCGGAGATTATGCGTTGGTACATGCCGGTTTTGCTATACAAAAGATAGAAAAAGAAGAAGCATTAAAAATGATAAAAATCGCAAAAGAAGCAGGTCTTTAATATGAACAAAACTATTTGTGTTTTTTGCGGCTCGGGATACGGTAATAAAGATATATATTCCGATATAACAAAAAAGTTTGCAAATGAGATAATAAAAAATCAATTAACTCTCGTATATGGCGGCGGAAATGTCGGTTTAATGGGTGTTTTATCTGATACCGTTATAAATGAGGGGGGTAAAGTAATAGGTGTTATACCGGAGTTTCTTTATAATTTAAATTTAGCTAATAAAAGAGTTTCCGAACTCAAAATTGTGGAAGATATGCATTTGAGAAAAAAAACAATGTATGAATTATCAGATTATTTTGTCGCATTGCCGGGCGGAATAGGAACACTGGAAGAAATTTTAGAAATATTTACTTGGCAACAACTGTCTCTGCATGTTAAACCGTGTGCCCTGCTTAATATCGACGGATATTTTGACGAACTTTTAGAGTTTTTAAATAAATCAACTCAAAACAATTTTATGAAACAAATTCATCTTGATAATCTGATAATTGAAAACGATTTTAATAATGTAATTTCAAGACTAACTTCATGTTGTGTCAAGAATATACCTAAAATTTAAGAGGATTATGCAGAAAATAAAACAAGCAAGATTTATGGAAGTTTGCGGTACGCATACATTTGCATTATCTAAATTTGCAATGAAAAACTTTTATTTTGAAAAAATAGATTTTTTATCAGGACCGGGATGTCCGGTTTGCGTTACTTCACAGGAAGATATTGATTATATAATTGAACTTGCAAAAAATGATGATAATATAATAGTTTCTTTCGGCGATATGATGAGAGTTCCCTCAAGTGATAACAATATTTCATTGGACAAACTTCAAAAAAATAACATAAAAACAGTATATTCTGTGCTTGATATATTAAATATTGCAGTTGAAAATCCCGATAAAAACGTAATTTTCCTTGCAGTCGGTTTTGAAACAACAGCACCTCTTATTGCGGGAATTATTCTTGATGCCCAAGAAAGAAAGATTAAAAACTTCTATATATTTTCAATGTTAAAAACAATAATTCCGGCTTTAAATCAATTACTTTCAAAAAAACAAATCAAAGTCGACGGATTTATATTGCCGGGGCATGTATGTACGGTTATCGGATATAAGCCTTTTGAGTTTATAGTTGAAAAGTACAAAATTCCCTGCGTAGTTGCAGGTTTTGAATTTGATGATTTAAAAATAGCAGTAGATTCTCTCTATGATTTATACGTCAATAAAAAAGTTAAATTATTAAATTGTTATCCGGCTACTGTTAAAGAAAACGGCAATATTAAGGCATTAAAAACGATATATGATGTTTTTGTTGAAGATGACGCAAAATGGAGAGGATTAGGAAATATTGATAACAGCGGTTTAAAATTAAGTAAAAACTATAGCAGATTTGACATATTAAATAAGTTTGCAAAAAAAAATATGAGATCCAAAAAAAGTATAAGCAAATGTATTTGCGGAAAATTATTTATCGGCAAATACAAACCGAATCAATGCCCGAGTTTTGCAAAAGAATGCACTCCTCTGACACCGATAGGTCCTTGTATGGTCTCAAGCGAAGGCGTATGTGCCAGTTATTATAAATACGGAGAAGCAAATGCAAAGTAAAACAGTTGACTTATCGCATGGCACCGGCGGAGATAAATCCAATGAATTGATTAAGTTGATTAAGAAAAACTTCGACAATAAAATTCTTAACAAAATGGAAGATGCAGGTGTATTTGCGATAGGTAATACCAAAATGGCATTTTCAACGGATTCTTTTGTTGTTGACCCGATATTCTTTAACGGCGGAGATATCGGCAAGCTTGCCGTTTGCGGAACTGTAAACGATATCTGTATGATGGGAGCCAAACCTCTTTTTATGTCATTGGCAATGATATTAGAAGAAGGTTTTAGTCAGAATGATTTATTAAAAATATCAAAATCCATAGCACAAACATCAAAAAAAATCGGCATACAGATTATTACGGGCGATACAAAAATAGTGGGTAAAGGTAAAGCCGATAAAATTTTTATAAATACTTCTGCAATCGGTATAGTTGAAGACGGGATAAATATATCTGCAAGTAATGCTTGTGACGGTGATGATATTATAGTAAGCGGTAATATCGGAGAACATGCTTCTGCTATTATGATGCAAAGAAATAATTTTAAATTTAAAACAAAAATAAAAAGTGATTGTAATCATTTAAACGAACTTGTTGATATTATGCTTAAGGTTTGTCCGAAAATAAACGTTTTAAGAGATCCTACAAGAGGGGGGCTTGCTGCATCTTTAAATGAAATAGCCCAAAGTTCAAATATGGGTATTGTTATTGATAATACTCAAATCCCGATATCGCAACAGGTAAAAGCTTTTTGTAAAATACTGGGTTTAGATCCCTTATATATGGCAAATGAGGGCAAATTAATATCAATACACCCGCACAGATATACAAATGCAATTTTAGCGAAGATGAAAAAATATACTTTAGGCAAAAACGCAAAAATAATAGGTAAAGTAACAAAAAATAAAAAAGATGTATGGATTAAGTCGGAGTCAGGCAGTTTAAGAAGGCTTATCAATGCTGATTTGGAACAGTATCCGAGGATTTGTTAATACAGTTAATCTTTAAAATAATCAAAAACTTTTTTAAAATCAAGGTTTGCAATTTTTATGTCGGCATATTTGGCATAAAGATTATTTTTGGATTCTTTCATTTTATCGGAGTGAATTCCGTAACTCATTGACAGAGCAACTTCAATATATGCAGATAATTTATCACAAATTTCAATCATTTTTCCGTCAGTAGGTGCCAGCAAATCATTATTGTGACTTTCAGATATTTCATTAACTATTTTTACTTTTGAATTTTCAATAATTTTGTTTGAAAATTCATCTTCTATAAAATATTGCATTTCAAACCGCCATGCTTCCGGCAATAACGGTAAAATTCTGTTATCAACTTCATGTTTTTCGTATTCTTTTATAATGTTTTCCAAACCTAAAACAGAAGATTTTATAGGACTGATAATATCTTTAGTTAATATCTCAGGCAAATCATGAAATAATGACGAAAAGAAATTGTTGTAACATCTTTTCGGACAAGCACCAATTTCTAATGAACAAATATAAGCAAAAATCGCCACGACAAACATATGACCCAAAACGGTAGTTTGCGGTTGTCTGAATACTTGAGCCCATCTCTGTTGGAATCTTAACTGTCCGCACAAATCAAGAAATCCGTAATATTTTTTGTTCATTATAAGCTTTTTTACACCGACAAAATTTTGGTATTTAAAAACACAGTTTTCAACGGTTTCTTTTGTTTTTTCTATATCGTACAACATCTGGTTCCACGGATAAATAATTCCGAATTCCCATTTTGTTGAAAATTCATGGGATGCCATAAGTATTTCTTTTTCATATTTTGCATAATTATCGTCAAATAAATATTGTTCAAATCTTTTTGCAAAATCAGGATTAAGAGCTTTCATATCATCACTTAAATGATTCAAAACCCATTTGTTTAATTCGTTTTTTTTCTTAGACATTATTTCATGATAAACTTCGGGTTTTAAATCGGTAAGCATTGTCCTGTGGAAAAATTCAAAAATACCGCCTTCAATCAACTTAATCCAGTCTATTTTATTGTTTTCTTCCTCATCAAATTTGGCGATAATATAGGCTATTATCATTTTATGAGCCTGTTTATCTATTTCAAAAAAATTGAAAGGTCTGATATGGTCATTCCATCTTAAGATATTTGCAGCTGAATAAATTTGTTCTATTAATTTTTTAGTTATCATAATTTTTTCACATATTTTGTTTTGGAGGAGTATTTCCGTAATTTTTCAAAACCCTTTCATTCTTTTTAAATAAATATGCGTCTGCAAGAATAGTTATTATGCTTAACATAATCGCTGCCAGAAATGCATACCAAAAAGTTGTAACTTTAAAACCCGTTACTAAATTTGATGCAAAATAAAAAAGAATTGCATTTATAAATAATGTAAAAATACCCATGGACATTAAATTAAACGGTATGGAAATAAACATAAGTATCGGTTTTAAAATAGCATGAATGAAAGTCAGAACTATTGCAGAAACAATCAGTGTTTTTGACCCGTCAATAAAAACACCGTCTAATAATTTTGCAATTATAAAAAGTGCCAAAATGTTAATCAGAACAGAAATAACAAAATTTTTCATTCTTTAACTCCTTCACTTTATGTGTTTTAAGTACACAAATATACGCCCGAAATTTATCGGATCAACCTTATATCTAGTATACATTTTTTTTATTTCTTTGTCATTTAAAAAACGTATTACCCTTTTTTTTAGCTGACCGCTTCCTTTTCCGGGGATTAGTTCTATTTCATCAATATGTTTTGAATGTGCCTGATTTAGAATATCTTTTAAAGAGGTATCTATTTCTTTGCTGTTATTAAATATTTCATGTAAATCAAGTTTTAATTTGGACATAATTTATTTATCAACCAGTTTTAAAATCACATTGCCTACATTTTCGGCAATAAGTTTATTGCCTAATTTTGTACAATGTCCGAAAGTGCCGCCGAAATTATCCACAAATAAATCAAAAAATGCAAGTTTTTTAAGTTTTTCCTTAAAATTATATTCGTTTGAAACAAATATAATTTTATCTTTATATTTTGAATTTTTAAAGAAAATTTTAAATTTTTCTATAGGGATTGTCGGATAGCCCATACATATATAGATTATATTTTTCTTGATGACTTTTTCAGCAAACAACAGATAACCTTCTTTTATTTCAACAGCATTAAAATAAGGAGCCAAAACGAGATTTTTGAATTTATTGTAATATTGGTAATTTTTAACATCGGAATTATGTTTTTTTAGATAGGCATACAAACCATCCAATATTCTTGTCTGCACTTTGTTTTCTGCAAGCATATTATATAAATCAACTGTTTTATCAAGAGGCATGAATTTTATATAAGATTCAATAATTTTACATAAATAATCATCTATAAAAAATTCCGTTAAATTTTTATTTGTTATTATTTTAAATATTAAATCTTGGGCTGAATCATATTTTTTTTGCCGGATATAAATATCGGTGAGAGCAAAAGGCACAAAAGTATCATTATTTACTACGAGATATTTCTGCATATACTGATTTGCATATTTTTCAGCTTTTGTAAAATTCGGTATCGTTCTGTATACACATACAAGTGCCCTTAAAATTTTCGGATTATTACTGTCTGTCTTAAGCATGTTTTCTAAAATTACAGGTTCAGTTCCGGATTTTATATATTCAATTGTAAGGTTGTCAATGTCAAAATATACGTTTTCAGCGTAAAGACTATTAGACATGTTTGAAATATGTCTTTTTATAAGTCTGAAAAGTTCTAAAATTTTTAGATTATATTTTTTCTGGTATATTACTGTATCCCGCATATACGCATCATTAATACCCATCATTGATATAACAATGTCAGGTTTATATTTATTTATATCATCATCTATAGTATTTAATATGTTTTTTATATTGGTCCCGGATACTCCGCAGTCTATTACTTTAACGTATTGTTTGGAAAGGTATGTTCTGAAATATCTTTCCAGCAATTTCGGATATTGTGAAAATGTTGTTGATTCTCCTATACAAAGTATAGTTATAACGTCTTTTTTTGGGGTAAGTTTTACTTTTTTATGATTTTCAAATTTATGAAATTGGATTATTATAAACGAAGTAGTTTGTAAAACAAGTTCAATACTTATAAAAGCAATAAAAAATCCGCATAATATCAAAATAATTTTCTTCATATTTTTAATTTATAAGTTCCATTATTTTTTTCCCCGCATTTTCAGCAATCAGTTTGTTTCCTTCTTTTGTGCAGTGTCCGAAAGTTCCGCCGAAATTATCGGCAAACAGCTTATAATAAGGTTCTTTTTTCAACGCCTCTTTAAAATTTTCTTCGTTTGAAACAAATATAATCTTATTTTTTAAAGTTGATTTATTAAAAAAACTTTCAAAAGTGCCTATAGGAATTGTCGGATAGCTCATACATATATAAACTATATTGTTGTCAATTATTTTTTGTGCAAACAGCAAATATGAATTTTTTATTTTGTCGGTATTAAAATTAAGTTGTTTTCCGGTCAGCTTATACCTGTTATGATAGTTATAATATTCAACATTAATATTATTATTTTTTAAATACTTATACAGATTATCCAATACTGCGGTTTGTGTTTTAGTTTTAATAAGCAAATTATAATAATCTGTTAATTGTGTTAAAGTTGCAAAAGATATATATGATTCAACCACATTTGATAAATATCCGTTGAGTTCGTCATCTGTTATTTTATCGTTTTTGATTAACGATACTATCAAAATTTTTGCCGAATCATATTTTTTTTGCTGTATATAAACGTCGGTCAGCATAAATAAAACAGAGGTATTCATGTATCCGTTACTGTTTTTAAAAAACATATTTGCATATTTTTCTACATTAGCATAGTCCTGTCTCATTCTGTATATGCTGACCAGGGATTCAATCGCCTTTAAATCATGCGGATTTTGTTCGGCAAGTTTTATAAGTTCTTCAGGTTCTTCTTTTTTAAAAAAATAAGAGTCTGCAAGTTTTGAATAATTAGGTGTTTCGGTATCAGCATAAAGTTTAGTAACGGCAATATTTTCGATATGTCTTTTGATTAACATAAAAAGAGAAACTATTTTTAAACTATATTTTTTATATACAACTTTATCTTGAAGTATCGCATCGTTGGCACCCATCATTGAAATTACAATATCAGGATTATACATTTCTATTTGTTTATCAATTCTTTCTGTAATATTTTCAATGTTTGTACCGGGGACACCGCAATCAATAACAACAAAATCTTTATGTATATGGTCGTTAAGATAATCAACCAATTGTTTGGGATACTGGGCAAATGTAGTCGATTCACCGATACAAAGTATTTTTATTAAATCTTCATTGTCTGCTAAGGTTACTATTTTTTGATTGTTAAATTTATTTACCTGCAAAATAACAAATGAACTTGTCTGCAGTAAAATTTCCAAACTTATTAAAGCAATCAGTATGCCTAGAAACATTAAAAGAATATTTTTCATTTTAT
>JAQTSO010000165.1 GCA_028711215.1 Endomicrobiaceae bacterium
CTAGAGCCAAGAAACATAAGAATTATACAAGTTATAAGAGAAGAAACATTTGAGTCTCTAATTGATGGCCAAGAACGCTTAAATCCTTCTTTTACTGCGAATGTTAAATTTTTTCCTTCTTTTATTTCTTCTTTTGTTCTTTCAAATATCAAAACATTTGCATCAACCGCCATACCAAAAGACATTATAAAACCAGTAATTCCAGATAATGTTAAAGTTATTCCAAATATTTGAAATATTGCATAAATCAATACTCCATAAATTGCAAGAGCAATTGTGCTTATAATACCTAAAAATCTATATACAAATATCATAAATATGGCGAGAATAATAATCCCATAAAGTCCAGCCAGTAAACTTTTTTCTAGAGATTCTTTTCCGAGTGTTGCACCAACTGTTTGTTGGCTAATAAGTTTTATTGGGACTGGAAGTGCCCCAGCATTTAATCTTTGTGATAATTGTTTTGCTTCTGTTGGGGAAAAATCTCCCGTAATAATAGCCTTTCCTTGTGTTATTTTTTCATCTACCCTGGGGGCTGTAATAATTGAGCTGTCTAAAAATATTGCAACCGGCTTTCCTACATTTCTTTCTGTAATATTTGCAAATAATTTTGAGCCTTCATCACTAAATTCTAATCCAACCTGAGCTTGTCCAGTTGTATTATCAAAAATTACATTAGATTTTTTTAGATCTTTTCCAGAGAGCTCCGTGTTTATCCAATTATCCTCAAGAGTTGCTGCAGTATTTTGTTTTAAAAATAAAACATGTTGTGATTTTACTTTTTTATCACTACCAGATCCTTGCTCCTCTATTTTTTTAATTATATGGTATCCGAATTGACTTTCTACAATTTGATTGTATATTTGTCCATTTTGTAATTTATTAAAAATTACGTCAGCATAAGCGGGGTCTAATTCTTCTTGTTTATAAAAGTCAACTACGCCACCATTATTTTTTGATCCCGAGTCTTCGGATAATTCTAGGGCTAATTTTGCAAAATCATAACCCGTTAAAGCCTTTTTAAGTGCTTCTTCTGCCTTATTTTTTGCCTGTGAATTAAATTGATCTATCTCTTCTTGAGAGGCGGTTGGACCCTGTTCTTTGAATTCTAATAAGGGAGTTTCACCTATCTTTGTTATAGCTTCTTGTACATCAAAAACGCCAGCAAGTTCCACTATTATTCTATCGTCTCCACTTGTCTGAATAACTGGTTCCGCCACTCCAAATGCATTTACTCTTCTCTCTATAACATCTCTTGCGCCTTCAAGAGCGGATAGCCTGTCATCCGCTTTTATATTAGAAAAATCCGCTTGATAAACCAAGTGAGCACCACCTTGTAAATCAAGTCCTAAATTTGGTTTAAATTTATTAAAAAATTGATTTCCAGGAACCCAATCGGGAATATTTGGAAACGCAATTAAGCTAGTAAAAATTGCCAAAATAATTATAAGTAAAAAACCAAGTCTTAATTTTGATATCTGTGACATTTTATTTATGTTTAATTTGTTTAGAATTATAATCTATGATAATTCAAAGCAAAAATATTGTCAATAATAAATGGTAATGTGCACATACATATGGCGGTTTTCATAGAAAGGTGTAAATATATGGATATGTGTACAAAATTATCAAACAATGTATTAGAAGAGCGATTAAGATGGGTTTTGCCAATAGTCAATAAACAAATAAAATTAGTAGATACTGTAAAAGTATTCTATGGCAGTCAAAGAACATTAGAAAGATGGGTCAGTAATTACAAGAAGCGTGGGGTAGATGGTTTAACACCTAAATCAACTAAGCCACATAGTCATCCAAAAGAAACATCAATTCGTGTTAAAGAAAGAATAATAGAACTAAGAAAAGAAACGAGACTGTGTGCTAGAAAGATTAATTACAAGATAATAAAAGAAGGAATAAATATTGATTCTAGAACAATAGGAAAGATAATCAAACAAGAAGGATTAACAAGAAAATATAGAGTAAGGAAAATAAAGTATAAATATATTAAAGTGCCATTGTCACTTGGTGAGTTAGTAGAAATAGATGTTAAGTATGTTCCGGGTAATATTAATGGTAAGAAATATTATCAGTTTACAGCTATTGATTGTGCTTCTAGATGGAGATATTTAAAAGTATATGAAAACTATGATAATTATTCAGCAATATGTTTTTTAAAAGAATTATTAAGCATTACTTCTTTTAGAATAAGATCAATAAAGACAGATAATGGAAGTTGTTTTACAAACAGATATACAGGATATCAGAAATCAATAGATCCACTTAATCCAAGAATACATGACTTTGATTTATTCTGTATGAAGAATAATATTATTCATTATTTAATAGATCCTGGAAAGCCAGCTCAAAATGGTAAAGTAGAAAGAAGTCATAGAACAGATCAAGAACATTTTTATGATATTAATATCTTTACTAGTTTATTTGATTTAGAAACAAAGATAAGACAATGGAATGACCGTTACAACGACTTAGAACACTGTGCTTTAAATGGCAAAACCCCGAATGAAATGTTATCATTTTATCAGTTAAAGAAACCGACAAATGTATGTGCCTAAAGCA
>JAQTSO010000011.1 GCA_028711215.1 Endomicrobiaceae bacterium
CATCCGAAAACCCATCTTGACAACTTTTTTTTATTATATTATGATTGCGCTACAAAGCATATTATACCGCATAAAGAAAGCATCAAATAATCTTAATATAGCAAATTACAACAACATGAAATCTGCAAAGCAATAAAAGTGTTATCATAGAATGCTTAATATACATAAGCTTTGTGTTATTTTTTTATTCTTCTCAATTATTTTTTAGTTATATATAAAATAATTACTCGCATTATGGTTCATATAGAAGCTATAAAACAGGAGGAAGAATGAATTTTTATGCTAAGCATTTAAAAAACAAATGCATAATAGGTATAAAAATATTACCTATCTTGGTGGCTGTTATTATTGTAAAAATTATTTTACATTTTTTTGATTTGGAAGTTTTATCAATGAATCCGCTTTTTGCCAGCATTGTGGCCTCAACTATTTTTTTATTAGGTTTTTTAATTTCAGGAGTATTGGCGGATTATAAAACAAGCGAATCTATCCCCGGTGATATTTCTTCGTCTTTAGCAACAATCAGCGATGAGATTATCTGTATTTATAAAGTCAAAAAATGTTCCCAGTCAAGAGATTTTATGGAATATACATCTGTTTTATCAAATGACATTATTGATTGGTTTTATAAAAAAGAAAAAATCGAAATAATAATGAAAAAAATAAGTGATATGAATGAACATTTCATAGCATTAGAACCTTATACCCAGCCAAATTTTTTAGCAAGACTAAAACAAGAACAAAATAATATAAGAAAATTAATTCTTCGTGCCGATTGTATCAGGGAAACTATTTTTTGCGAACCGGCATATATAATCGCCGATGCTCTTGTTTTTTGCCTGATTATAGGTTTACTAATATTAAAAATGACTCCTTTTTGGGAATCAATATTTTTTACACTTATTATTTCCTTTATGTCTATTTATATGATTTGGCTCATTAAAGATTTAGATAACCCCTTTGATTATAGTGACCCAAACGATGAATTAAATGAAGTTTCGCTAAAACCACTATATGCTATAAAAACAGTATTAAAGGATAATCTTTTAAAATTCTAAAAAAATATTAAGAATTTTATTATTATAATGTTATTGTTTTGTAAAAAAATAAATTTTTTGCCAAAAGCATATAATGTTTTTTATCTTTCTGACAAAACATATCCAATAATAAATCTTTTAAAAATATTATGCTATAATCAAACAAAATATATGATTATAAAACAAGATAATGATTTATGTGGTTTTGAAAAAAAGAATGTTGCAATGTCTTCAATTATTGCGGCAATTTTTCTTACCGGTTCCAAAATTGTTGTAGGCGTACTTACGGGCAGTCTCGGTATACTTTCGGAAGCCCTGCATTCCACACTGGATCTTATTGCAGCTATAATTACATATTTTGCGGTTCACATTGCGGACCAACCTGCAGACAGCTCACACCACTACGGACACGGCAAGGTAGAAAGTTTGTCTGCACTTATTGAAACAGCACTTCTTGTAGTGACATGTGCATGGATTATTTATGAAGCAATTAATAGATTGATAACGGGAAATGTACATATTCAGGTTACATTTTGGAGCTATGCAGTTATTATTGTTTCGATTGTTATTGATTTTACAAGATCCCGTGCTCTTTTAAAAGTTGCAAAAAAACATAACAGTCAGGCACTGGAAGCCGATGCTTTACATTTTTCTACAGATATTTGGAGTTCTCTTGTTGTACTTCTCGGGCTTGTTTGCGCACAGATTGGTTGGCATAGAGCAGATTCAATTGCTGCACTTTCAGTCGCATTTATAGTATTAGGTGTTTCGTACAGACTAGGGAAAAAAGCAGTTGATACACTCTTAGACAAAGCACCTGATGACCTGATTCCTCTAATCAAAAAAATCTTAAAAGAATGCCCTGAAGTGTTATCTTATCACGATTTAAGAGTGAGACAGTCAGGAGCGGATACATTTATTGAACTTTCTATACACTTTGCTCCAAACCTTCACATCAGTAAAGTTCATACTATCACTGAAAATATTGAATATCGTATTTGCTCACATGTAAAACGATGCTCTATCCATATACATCAGGAGCCTGAAGATTCTAACCATCATTAAATAAAAGTAATATTTTTTAATATAATTTAGGGAGAACAAAAATGGCAGACTGGAAATTATTTGCTATAGGGTCAGCTTTTTTTGCGGGTGCAACAGCAGTGTTGGCAAAGGTAGGAGTTAAAGATATTCCGTCTAATTTGGCAACTTTTGTAAGAACAGTTATTATTCTTGTATTTTTATTTTTTATTGTAAATACAAAAAATGAATGGCAGAGTCTATCTGCCATAAACAAACATAGCTTACTATTTTTAATTCTTTCAGGTATTGCTACAGGCTTATCATGGCTCTGTTATTTTCGTGCTTTGCAAACGGGACCTGCATCACTTGTAGCACCAATTGATAAATTAAGTGTAGTTTTTGCCGTAATTTTATCTATACTGTTTTTAGGAGAACATCTGTGTATCTCACAGTGGATTGGTATTTTTCTTATAACAAGCGGAGCAATACTTATTCTTTTTAAATAATATGTACGGAGTTAAAAATGTTAACTGAAATTGTACTGGCTATGGGATGTTTTTGGGGCGTACAGGTAACTTTTGATAATGTTCCCGGTGTTATATCTACTGAGGTCGGATATACGGGCGGTAATTTAGAAAATCCTTCCTATGAGGATGTTTGTACAGATACAACAAGTCACGCAGAAGCAATCAAAATAATCTATGACGACAAAAAAATATCAACCGAAGAAATCCTGGATATTTTTTTCCAGTCGCATGATTCCACTGCAAAAAACCGACAGGGGCCTGATGTAGGTTCACAGTACAGGTCTGCAATTTTTTATACTACACCCGAGCAGGAAAAAACTGCAAAAGAAAAAATCAAAGAATACAATTTATTTTTTAAAAAACCGATAGTTACAGAGATAACAAAATTAAATAAGTTTTATCCCGCGGAAGAATACCATCAGAAATATTTTAAGAAAAAAGGCGTATCATCATGCCACATCAATTTTTTTGATAAGGAAAATTTTTGGAAAAAAAAGTTAAGCAAAGAAAGGTATAACATAATGAGACAAAAAGAAACCGAACAACCTCATACAGGTAAATATGTAAGATTTGACGAGCACGGTATTTTCCGGTGCGGAGCCTGCGGACAGCAGCTTTTTGCTTCGGATTCAAAATTTAATACGGAATGCGGTTGGTCGAGTTTTGATAAAGCTTTACCTGAAGCTATTAAAATTAAAAAAGATTTCAGCCACTCTATGGAAAGAGACGAGGTTATATGTTCAAGATGTAAAAGCCATTTAGGGCACCTTTTTAATGACGGTCAGACTGAAACAGGCAACCGCTTTTGTATAAATTCGGTTGCTCTTGATTTTGAAAAGGAAGGAGTAAAAAAATGAGAATACATTATTTACAGCATGTACCGTTTGAGGGATTAGGAAGCATTGAATGCGAATTAAAGAAAAAAGGACATAAGATTACTTCTACAAAACTGTACAATGAAAAAATTACTACTTCATTAAAAGATATAGATTGGTTGATTATTATGGGCGGGCCGATGGGCATCTATGACGATGAAATATATCCGTGGCTTAAAGAAGAAAAACAATTTATAAAAGAAGCTGTTTCTGCGGAAAAAATAGTACTTGGTATTTGTTTAGGGGCACAGCTTATAGCTGACGTGCTTGGCGCAAAAGTTTATAAAAATAAATATCGTGAAATAGGATGGTTTCCTTTAACCATTACACCGGAAACTGATAAAACAATTTTATCAAACGTACTGCCTAATCAATTTGAGGCATTTCATTGGCACGGAGATACATTTGATATTCCCAAAGGAGCAGTTGCCATAGCCGAAAGTGATGCCTGTAAAAATCAGGGGTTTATTTTTAATAATCGTGTTTTGGCATTACAATTTCATCTTGAAACAACTCCTGAATCTGCAACCGCACTTGTAAAAAATTGTGCTGATGAGCTTGACGGCTCACATTATGTTCAATCCGAGGACCAAATATCTGAAAACCCTCAGAAATTCTCAAACATAAATAAAATAATGAGCAATGTATTAAATGCCATTGAAAATAATAATCTAAAAAATAACTTAAATATTTGATTGGCAATTCTGAGATGTTTTGATAAAATAGTATCATGGAAGTTTAAAATAAAAGAGGCATTAATAATGTTTAAATTTTTGGTTATCGGACTCGGAGGCGGAGCAGGTGCGATACTGCGTTATATAGTAAGTAATCTTGATTACCGTTTTTCAAACGGGGTTTTTCCCGTAGGAACTCTTGTTGTCAACATAACAGGTTCTTTTATAATAGGATTTTTATGGGTATTTTTTGACCGCTTTATATTCCCCCCGAATCTCAGACTCTTTTTATTTATAGGTCTTTTGGGCGGTTATACTACTTTTTCCACTTTCAGTCTTGAAACTTTTAACCTTATCCGCGACGGAGAATATCATATTGCGCTTATAAATACAATTCTTTCTTTTTCTCTGACACTGATTGCGGTATTTGCAGGATTTTTCTTATCAAGAATATTTTTTAACCTATATAAGTAACGGAGGTTCTAAAATGAATTTACCTGAAGCAGGAATGTTATTAAGAATATTTATCGGCGAATCAGACCATTATAACGGCAAGGCTTTATATGAACAGATTGTTTTAAAAGCCAGAGAATTAAATCTTGCCGGAGCTACGGTCATAAGAGGCATTATGGGATTCGGTGCAGACAGCCGTGTACACAGCGCAAAATTATTACAGTTATCCGAAGATTTACCGGTTATAATTGAACTTGTTGATACTGAAGAAAAACTTAATACAATTATCCCGTTTCTTGATGCCGTTGTTACAGAGGGGCTTATTACGCTTGAAAGAGTCCGTGTAATAAAATACCGTCACAGCGATATAAAAAAAGGAGACTTCTGTGGCAAAAATTAAAAGCGTTTTAGGCAGAGAAATTTTTGATTCCAGAGGCAATCCGACGGTAGAGGCGTATATAGTTTTGGATAACGGAATATCGGCAACCGCATCTGTTCCTTCGGGAGCTTCAACCGGGACAAAAGAAGCCGTTGAATTACGCGATGAAGATAAAAAAAGGTTTAACGGAAAAGGCGTTTTAAAAGCAGTTGAAAATATAAACAAAATAATTACGTCTGCCATTAAAGGCAAAGATGTGTCCGATCAGAAAAAAATTGATTCAATAATGATTGAAACTGACGGAACCGAAAATAAAAGTAAACTCGGTGCAAATGCAATTTTAGCCGTTTCTATTGCCGTTGCGAAAGCATCGGCTGACAATGAATGTCTGCCTGTATTCAAGTATCTCGGCGGAAATAAAGCCAATCGTTTACCTTTACCCTTTTTAAATGTATTAAACGGCGGGAAACATGCCGATAACAATGTTGATATTCAGGAATTTATGATTGTACCGTGCGGAGCTCCGACTTTCAGAGAAGCGTTAAGATATGCAGTAGAAACTTACCACAGTTTGAAATCAGTACTTAAATCAAAAAGACATTTTACATCGGTAGGCGATGAGGGTGGTTTTGCTCCTAATCTCTCGTCAAATGAAGAAGCTGTTGAGCTTATAATTACAGGTATAGAAAAAGCCGGATACAAACCCGGAAAAGATATTTTTATTGCTTTAGACCCTGCATCAAGCGAGTTTTATGAAAACAATAAGTATTTGATGAAGGCAGACAAGAGAAAATTGTCATCAAAAGAAATGGTCGGGTATTATAAAAAACTAATTTCAAATTATCCGGTAATTTCAATTGAAGACGCTCTTGCGGAAAATGACTGGAACGGATGGAAAATCCTTACAAAAGAACTCGGATCAAAAATCCAGTTGGTCGGTGATGATATTTTTGTTACAAACAAAAAAATTCTTGCAGAAGGAATTAAACAGGGCATAGGAAATTCGGTTTTAATAAAACTTAATCAAATCGGCACTGTTACAGAAACACTTGAAACGGTTGAATTGGCTAAAAAAGCAGGATATACATGTATGTTTTCCCACCGTTCCGGAGAAACAGAAGATACATTTTTAGCCGATATTGCTGTTGCAACAGGATGCGGACAGCTCAAATCCGGTGCACCTGCACGTTCGGAACGAGTGGCAAAATACAACAGACTTATACGTATTGAGGAAATTCTCGGCAAAAAAGCATTTTTTGACGGTAAATTGGATTGACAGTTTGTTAACAAATTATAAAATATGGAGATAAAATGCAGATAACAAAAAATATTCATGCACTCAAGATACCTTTTAAAGTAAAGATTTCACCTACGATCACGGCTGACAGATTTGTTTATGTATATATTATTACCGGTAAGAAAATATGGCTTATAGATTCCGGAGTTGCGGGATCCAAAAAAAATATTTTTGATTATATTGAAAGCATCAAAAAAAATCCTAAAGATATTGAAAGTATTTTTTTGACACATTCACATCCGGACCACATCGGTGCGGCAAAATCAATAAAAGAATATTGCAACTGTAAAATTTACATTCATCCTTCGGAAAAAAACTGGGTTGAAGATGTTAATCTGCAGTACAGCCAAAGACCTGTTCCGGGTTTTAATGAACTCGTAGAAGGATCGGTAAAAGTTGATAACGTTGTAAATGACGGAGACATTATAAAACTTGACGGCAATCTGTCTTTAAAAGTATTCCATACTCCGGGTCATTCAAACGGGTCAGTATCGTATTTATTGGAAAAAGACGGTGCTCTTTTTTGCGGAGATGCTATTTTATCGTCAGGACAAATGCCGATTTTTGACGATTTGGCAAGATGCATTGATTCTGTTAAAAAATTATCAGATATAAGCAATGTAGATATCCTTCTTTCTGCATGGGATATTCCTTATGAAGCTAACCATATACAAAAGATAATGAGCGACAGTATAAATTTTTCTAAAAAAATAGATGAAACAATAAGAAAATTTACCGAAAAAGAAAATCAATCAGCCCCTATGGAATTTTGTAAACAGATTATATCAGAGTTAAATTTGCCTGTCCAAATGGCAAATCCTTTGACGTCAAGATCTTTTCAGTCGGTTTTAAAGCAAAACGATAAATCATAGAAAATGGATAATTTTGTGTAATTGACGGAAATTATTGAAACTAAACGGAGTTTGAAATGAAATTTAAAATAAGATTTATGTTAATAATATCGGCTGTTTTTATATTGTTAACCCAATTATCTTTTGCAGAAGGAAGTAAAGAAGGCTGGCAACTGGAACTTAAAAAAATAGCGCTGAATTTTACATCAACCGAAGTTCAAAACGCAGAAATATATAAGACCGCAGGAGTCTCAAACGCAAGATTAACTTCAGATTCGCAGACATTAATTCAAGGAACATTAAATTTTGCAGCAGATTATTTTGTGCCAAAATCATTTTGGTCAAATACATTACTTATGGAATACGGCAAAACTTATATACGACCTGTAGGCAAAGATGAAGTTATCAATGAAAGCGCCGATAAAATATTACTTACAACGGATTATACTTACAGGCTTTGGACTGTTAAAAAATTTTTAGGCGGTTTTGAAGCAGGTCCTTTTGCAAACATCGGGTATGAAACTGAATTCAGTCCTCGGGATAATACACCTCTTAAAAAAATAGTGCGCACTATGATAGGAGCAAAATTATTTGAAGGGAAATATCTCAAAAGTTTGTATGCGGCAGCCGTAGGTGAAGCCGATTATACGTATGAACCTGAAACATCAAGATTCGCATTGGAAACAGGCTTTAAACTTGAAAATCCGATAAGAGAAGGATTAAAAGTTGTGTCCTTCGGATATTACAGAAATTATTTAAGTGAATCAACCGAAAGAATAACAGATTTACAATATGAACTTGAACTTGACGTAAGGCTGGACGTAATATTATATAAAAACCTTTCACTTGCACCTTTTATAAACTACTATACTGCTCAGGCAAAACATTTTTCAGGAAGAGGTGAAAATCTCTATACGGGTCTTTCACTTACATTCAGTACATTTTTCAAAAAAGCTAAGGAAACAGAATGAAATTAACAATTCTTGCAGAAGGCTCAACAAAGTGGCAGCGCTTTATAAGACGTTGGGGTGTTTCTTTTTTACTTGACGACGAGATTCTTTTTGATGCTTTCGGCAGAACAGACATATTTAAACAGAATCTTGATAAATTCAACGTAGATATACAACAAATAAAAACTGTTATTTTATCTCATGAACATTGGGATCATGTTAACGGATTTAAATATCTGTTAACATCACAAAAAGAAATGACGGTTTATGTGCCGGAAGGATTCAGCAAAAAAATAAAGGAAAGCATTTCTTCACCAAAAATTAAATTAATTGAAACAAACAAAATAACGGAAATTAAAAAGAATATTTTTATATCCGAAACCCTGTGCGGATATTTACACGGACATGAGATATGCGAACAGTCTCTTGTTGTAAAAACTGATAAAGGTTTATCGGTAATCTGCGGATGTGCACATCCCGGCATTGATAATATTGTAAAAAAAATTCAAACTGATTTTAAAGAAAATGTTTATTCACTTATCGGAGGATTTCATCTCAAAGACAGTGCAGATGAAGTTAATTCCCATATCATAAAAAATTTACAGGAAGCCGGAGTTAAAAGAATTATCCCTATGCATTGCACAGGTAAACGAGCGGTTGAAACCATACATCAAGTATTCGGGTCCGGATTTATTCAAACTCAAGAAGGCGACGTAATAGAACTTTGAAAATATGTTTACAAAAAAACACTCCTGATATTACTCAGGAGCGTTTTTTATTTTAAATTTTATTTTTTCTTAACATCGGTTTTTGGCACATCCTTGGAAGGTGTGTCTTTTTTTAAGCATAAAAACCAGTCTATACATTTTACGTCTTTGTCTTTTGCAGTCATTCTTTCTTTAGCAACTCCGCAAGAACCGGGAGGAGGCACTATAACATCATCTCCCGGTCTCCAATTGGCCGGCGTAGCAACACCATCGGCATCAGCTTTTTGAAGTGCCAGTATAATTCTTTTAATTTCATCAAAATTTCTTCCGGTTGATGACGGATAGTAAAGAATACAACGAATTTTTGCTTTAGGGTCTATTACAAATACAGCTCTTACCGCCTGTGTTGTTGAAGCATTTGGCTGTATCATTCCGTATTTTTTAGCAATATCCATTTTTATGTCTTCGATAAGAGGAAATGTAACTTGAACATTCTTCATTTTATTATATTCAATTTCCTGAATTTTCCTAAGCCATGCAATATGAGCATAAATTGAATCAATTGATAATCCTATCAATTCTGTATTCAGTGCCTTAAATTCATCCATCATTGTTGCAAATGTCATGAATTCTGTTGTACAAACAGGAGTAAAATCTGCCGGATGTGAAAATAAAATAACCCATTTGCCTGTATAATCTGCCGGGAAATTAATGTCCCCTTGAGTTGTTTTTGCTTTAAATGCCGGTGCGTCATCACCGATTAAAGGCATCTTTGCAACATCTTCGGAGTAAACAAATGTTGCCAACACAAAACAGGCAACAAATGACATCAAAATCTTTTTCATACTCTCCTCCTCCCAACTTTTTATTGAAAAAAAGCCTGTGCTTACAATAAAAAATACATGCTGCCTTTTTTCATTTAATATATTTATAAATACTTTATTATTTTTTTTACATACCGCCCAAATGATGCCATTGAATAATATTTTTCTACAATTTTAAAATTACGGGTTGATACTTTATTCCAAATATTTTTGTTTTGGTATAATTCTTCTGTTTTTTTAATAAATTTATCTGATTCCGGCGAAACCGATTGTTTTGACATCCCGATAATACCTTCATATCCGAAATTAGTTGAAACAACAGGCGTTTTTGATGCCATTGCATCCAAAACTTTCTTTTTGACACCTGCCCCGTATCTTAAAGGACATACCAAAACTCTGTATTTGGACAATTCTTTCGGAATATCTTTTATATTTTCTTTTGTTTTTACATTTTTATGTTTTTCCTTGAATACTTCTGCCCCTTTTCCCAAAATATAAAATTTAACTCCAGAATTATTTGCCAGAAACTGCGGAAAAATATTTCTAATAAAATAATTAACCGCATCTATGTTAGGTTTGTGACTAAAAAAACCAAAATAACAAATATCTTTTCTTTGAGAAAAACTTTCATCTGTCTTTTTAACATCTGTACATGTAGGAATGACTATAATTTTTTTGTCAGGAAAATATTTTTTTAATTCTTTTTGTTCTTCATTGCTTATGGCAATCAAAATATCTGCCTGTTTATAGAATAACAGTTCTTTTGCCTTATATAATTTATTATTATCTGTATTTTCTATTTCAGACTGCGCCTGAGATTTTTTAAATCCGATTTCATGCACGTCAATTACCGAAGTTTTTACAAGTGACATATACTTATATACATCAAACGGCAAATCCCAGTATTTTTCAATCAAAAGTATTTCAATATTATTTTGTTTTACAAAACGGGAAAATTCATTTGTACTTTCCATGTTTTTTATAACTTGAATATTTTTTAATGTTTTTAAATATTTTTTGCCGGCAGGATTGTCTCTCAACGGCATAAAAAATATATTAAAACTCTTTGATAATTCTTTTGTAAGCGTAAACACACGCCAATCACCGGCATTTGTATTAACTTGCGGAATCACCGGAGATATTACTAATATGTTTTGTTTTTTATTTTTCATCTTTTTTATCCTGTTCTTCAAAATGTTTTAGTAAAATCTTCGCTATTTCTTCGTTTGCTTTTTCATTTGGATGTACGTCATTTGGAATAATATACTTATAAGTAAATTTAGGAAGAATTATAAAATCTAAATTAGTACTTTGCATTTTTTCTATAAATTCTTTTTCAAAACAAAATTGTTCATCATTCCATAATAAAACAGTAAATTTTGAATTGTATTTTTCTTTTATAATTGAATCCATCTCTTCTAATGATTTTATGAAATAATTTTCATAGAAAGTTTCATTTTTATTCTCAATAAAATCTAAAAAAAATTCTCTAAATATATAACTTCTGGCAAAGGTATCCGTAAAAAATCCAAAAGGCTGTCGTATTTTTATAAATTTATTATTTTCATATACATAATTGTCAGAAGATTTATAAGAAAATTCATCTGTGAAATTTCTTGTTATATGATCATAAATAGCCATATAAATAAAATGTTTTATTGGTTTATCCTGTTTAATAAAAAATTTTAATATGTCACTCTTAAGCATGTTCAATGCAGTGTTTGACCCGGATCCAGAAACACCGCAATTTAATACTCCGTATTTATAATTTAATTTTTTAGAAAAAATGTAAGGTAAAGTCTGAGTATCTTCCAACCCTACTCCATACGTAAAAGAACATCCTAAAAAAATATATTCTTTATCTGCACCCAAATCGCTTTTAGTGTATCTGAAGCCGTTTTGATATCTTGTTTCATATACATCATAAACATTTGCTTCGTTCTCTTTCCGTACTAAATCAGTATTTAAAAAATGATATTCTTTATTGTTCAAATTATATTTTAAATGTCTTCTTTTATTCAAATCAGAAATGTCAATTTTTTCATTAAAAATAAAATCCATTATCTTTATAATAGATATGTTGCTGGATTCAGGAATTTTAAAATATAAAGAATATTCTACAATAGACAAAACAAAAAATACTGAGAATAAAGACAAAAATATTTTTTTAAATATATTTCTTTTGGAAACGACGACAAATACCATAAATAATACAGTCAACAAGATAAAAATATAAACAAACTCGTATCTAAAAAAATGATTTATAATTTGTTCTGACATTTATAATTACCACATTTTTTCAAAATCTTTTTTTTCGTATTTTTTATTGATATCTTTAAAATAGGAATGTTCTTTTTTATTGAAAAAATTGCCGACTTCTTTTTTATTAAATAGTCTGTAGCACCATGCTACGGGCACCAAACAGAAATAATATGCAATAAAAATGACAATTTTTGTATTTATTTTACCGAGGAAGTGTGCGAATGCCATCCAAGATTTGGCAATAATCAATGACAGTTTAGATATAAACAAACTTATAATAAGCAAAAGTATTGCCAATGTAAGAAACACTTTTAATTTAAAAATAACAAAGAAAAACAACATCGCCAATACCAAAACGGACATCGTTTTTAATTCCTGAGTTTTATCCATGATAAATTCCCGTTTGTTAATTTATAGTTTTTGCTCTGTTCTTTTAACGATAGCCGTTATGTTTTTGACAATACCGATCTCTTATCAGCTCAAGCCCGGAATATTCATTCCGCCCATAAACTGTTTTGATTCTTCAGCCATGACTTCCTGTGATTTTTTAACGGCTTCCTGCATCGCCGAAACCATAAGTTTTTCAACATCTTTAACTGATTTCTGCATTATATCTTCCGGAAGTTTTATATCTATTACTTCGCTTTTTGCATTTATTGTAATTATAATATTTTTATAATTAACTTCTATAACTTTTGCCTTTAATGCTCTTTCCATATCTTTTAGTTTGCTTCTCATTGACATCGCTTCTTTCGCCATCTTAAATAATTCCATTGCAATTCTCCGATTTCTAAATTTTTATAATTCTAACAATTTGACCGTCTTTTTTCAATTTTGTTTTTAAATAAATAAATTACTGTTGGCATGCTCCGATTCGGATATATATTTGGCAACTCCCGCATATTCTATACCGTCTATAAGTTCTTCTTTTTTTATACCCATAATATCCATTGACATTGTACATGCTATAAATTTAACGCCGTTTTTTTGTGCACTTTCAATAAGTTCTTTTAATGTAGTAACATTTTTCTTTTTCATTATAAGCTTCATCATCCAAGTTCCGATACCGAACATATTCATTTTTGATAAAACTAATTTATCTGCACCTTTGGGCATCATCATAGAAAATATCTTGTCAATTAAAGACTTTTCTTTAGGATTTGAATGTGTTTTTCTTAAAACATTTAAACCCCAAAAAGTAAAAAACAACGTGACATCTTTTCCGCTTGCCTTAGCTCCGTTTGCGATAATCATTGAAGCCAAAACTTTATCCAAATCATTTGAAAAAACAACTATTGTCTGCCCGTTCAACGATTTTGTTATTTCCTGTTTTTTTGTTCCTTTTTGTATAACTGCTTTTACAACTCTTCCGTTATTTTCAACATTTACCAGCATATTACCGGTTGTATTGCACCAGCCTTCTATATCTGATCCGAATCCGCAGTCTGTTGTGGAAATTTCCAAAAGCTGTCCGTCTTTCATAGTTTTTATCGTACTTGCAAGTTTTATTATAGGTCCCGGACATTGCAACCCGCAGGCATCAATTTTAATCATATCAGGACTGTTACCGACAGTTTCTTTCTTTTCGCTTTTATTCACGCTTAAAATTCCCGCCGTATCTTTCACAATTTCGTCATAAAGCATTTTACCGCCGGCAAAAGAATATACATTATCAAACCCGTTCTGTGTAAGCATTCTGCTGGCAATATAACTGCTAAACCCTTTTGCACAAAACAATATAACTTTTTTATCTTTTGGTATTTCATTAAGACGACTCCTGAGCTCGGTGGCAGGAATACTTACCGCGCCTTCTATTGTTTTCATTTGAAATGATTCTGCCGGACGGGCATCAATTAAATAAGCATCCTTTAAGTCTTCATAAAAAGCAGGTTTTACAAGTCCTCTTAAAATATTGTCGCTTGCCATACCTAAAATATTTACCGGGTCTTTTGCGCTTGAATAAGGAGGTGCATAGCATAACTCGCTGTCTAAAAGATTTTGAACTGTACCGCCAAGACGCATTATTGACGATATTACATCTATCCTTTTATCAACTCCGTCAAATCCGGCACCTTGTGCTCCTAAAATTTTACCGTCATTTTGAAATATTAATTTGAGAGCTATCGGAGTTGAATCCGGATAATAACCGGCGTGTGAATTGCTCCAGATTATAACTTTTTTGTAATCTGTTTTATTTTTTATAAGCTGCTTTTCATTATGCCCGACGCTTGCTATCGTTTTATTGAATACTTTTACAATTGCTGCGGCCTGACTATTTTTATAAGTTGATTTTATACCGGCAATATTATCGGCGATTATTCTGCCCTGCCGGTTTGCAGGTCCGGCAAGCGGAACCAATGCCGGTTCATTTGTAACAAAATCCGTAATTTCAACGCCGTCTCCGCAGGCATAGATATTTTTGTCCGAAGTCTGCATTGAAGAATCAACTTTTATTGAACCGTATATCCCAAGTTCTAACCTACAGTCTTTTGCTATTTGAGTCTCGGGTTTAACTCCCACTGCCAGTACTGCAATATCGTATTGTATTTTTCTGCCTGAATTTAATTCTAATTCATTTTCTCCGAACACTTTGACACCGTCGTTTAAAATTAAATTACAGCCGTGGTCTCTCATTTCATTCTGAGCAAAACATGCAATATCGCTGTCAACGGATGCAAGTATCTGCGGAAGCAATTCCACAAGAGATGTATTAAAACCCATTTCAATAAAATTCTCAGCCATTTCAACACCTATAAAACCACCGCCCACAACGACCGCATTTTTTATATTGTTTACGGATGTAAACGCCTTTATTTTATCGGCATCTGAAAGAGTTCTGACTGTAAATATTTTTGGGTTATCTATCCCTTTTACCGGTGGTTTTACCGCAGCGGCACCGAGCGCCAGCACCAGATTATCGTAAGATATTTCAGTTTCATTATTAATTTTAACTTTTTTATTTTTTCTGTCTATTGAAGTAACTTTTGAATTGAGTTTTACGTCGACATTTAATAAATTTTTAAATGTCCCGGGATTTGAAACTAATATCTTTTCTCTGTCGTTTATTACATCAGAACAATAATACGGAAGTCCGCAGTTTGCAATAGATATTTCATCTGTTGCCTCTAAAATCATAATTTCAGCTTTTTCATCAAGTCTTCTTAGTCTTGCGGCACAGCTTGCCCCGCTTGCCCCGCCGCCCACTATTATTGTTTTCATAACCATATCCTATTTTAATAATTTTAATGCGAAAAAACCACCTACAAGAAGCACAACAAAAACTACTGTAAGTAAATTAAAATATTTTTCTATAAAGACCTGAATTTTTTCTCCGAATATTCTGATAAGTCCTGCAACAATAAAAAACCTCGCCGATCTGCCTATTGCAGAACCGATAAACAGTGAAAAAATTGAAATTTTAAACAGTCCTGCCGTAATTGTAATAGCTTTAAAAGGAATAGGCGTAAATGCGGCGGTAAATACGGTTATAAAAGCATGTTCCTGATATCTTTGCCTTAACATTTCAACTACATGCTGTAAATTATACAAATCAACTATTTTTTGACCGACTAATTCAAATAAGGCATATCCTATATAATAACCGAGCATTGCCCCTAATATTGACCCGACTGAACATATTAAAGCAGTTCTGAACCACTTTTTTTTGTCTGATATAACCATAGGTATTAATAAAACATCGGGCGGTATCGGGAAAAATGAACTCTCGGCAAATGAAATACAAAACAAGGCATATTCCGCATATTTTGTTTTAGCCCAGTTAATAGTCCAGTCATACATCTTTCTTGAAAGCGTTAACGGATATGCCAAAATTTTGTTCATTAATTAATCCTTATAAAAAATAGTAAAATATTAATAGAAATATACCAAAAACAATTCTGTACCATGCAAATATTTTAAAATCGTGTGTTGATATAAATTTGATAAACCATTTTATAACAAATAAAGCGGATATAAAAGCCGCCGCAAAACCTATTGCTATCATTAAAATTGAATCTGTGTTAAGAACATCCGAACTTTTATATAAATCATAAAATGTTGCTGCAAACATTATCGGGATTGCCAGGAAAAATGAAAATTCAGCAGCCGCTTTTCTTGAAAGCCCCGAACAAACTCCGCCCATTATTGTAGAGGCAGACCTTGAAACACCCGGTATAAGAGAAAGTATCTGGGAAAGCCCTACAACCAGTGCCGATTTTTTATCAATATCAAGTGCTTCGCCGGTTTTTTCTTTTATATTTAATTTTTCAATTATAATTATTGCTATACCGCCGAGTATTAAAGCAAAAGAAACTGTTACAGGATTAAACAAATAATCTTTGATAACACTATGAAATAAAAAACCTATGATTGATGCCGGTAAAAAAGCTATCAATAAATTAACAGCAAACGAATAAGATTTTTTATCCGAAAAAATACTTAATATTAATTTTAAAATTTTATCTCTGTATAACCATACTACTGCCAAAATAGCACCTAGTTGTATAACAACTTCAAACAATTTTGCAAATTCATTATTAAAATTAAGCATATCGGAAGCGATAATAAGATGTCCTGTTGAGGAAACAGGAACAAACTCGGTTAATCCCTCAACAATACCTAAAATAATCAATTTTAAAACAATGATTAATTCCATTTATATTACCACCGCAGTTTAGGATTTCTTGCAGCTTCCACTTCATTTAATCTGCCGACTGAAGTTTTTGACGGAGCATTTTTTATGACTTCAGGATTACTTTTAGATTCATCAATAATTTTTGATAATACATCTGCAAATTCATCTAATGTTTGTTTTGATTCAGTTTCTGTAGGTTCTATCATCATTGCTTCTTCCACTATTAAAGGAAAATATATTGTCGGTGCATAATATCCGTAATCAAGTAATCGTTTAGCCACATCCAAAGTTCTGACCCCTTCTCCTAAATGTCCTTTTGTAGATAATACAAATTCATGTGTACAGACATTGCCGGCAGGTATGGAAACTTTATTTTTTAAAAGATTAAGTATATAGTTGGCATTTATATTCGCCTGTACGGATGCATCCGTCAATCCTTTGCCGCCCAGCGATTTAATATAAATGCATGCTTTTAATAAAACCGGAAAATTACCGAAGAAAGCTTTCATTTGCCCTACGGACAATTTTTTATTGCCGAAATTTAATTTGAATTTATCATCTTCTTTTATTACGGTCGGCACAGGCAAAAAATCTTTTAAAAATGATTTTACGCCGACAGGTCCCGCTCCGGGTCCGCCGCCGCCGTGCGGTGTTGAAAAAGTTTTATGCAAATTAATATGCATAACATCAAAACCCATATCTCCCGGTCTTGCTATACCCATAACGGCATTTAAATTTGCTCCGTCATAATACAACAATGAACCGTTTGCATGCATAATTTCCGCAATCTCGGGAATATGTTTTTCAAAAACACCGAGTGTATTCGGATTTGTCATCATTATACCGGCAACTTCAGGTGTTAATATTTCTTTAAGTTTTTCAGGCGATAACGTACCGTCAGCTTCTGATTTTAATGATACAACTTCAAAACCGGAAAGCATTGCAGATGCAGGATTTGTTCCGTGTGCAGAATCAGGAACTATAATTTTTGTTCTTTTTTCTTTTTTACTTTTAAAATATTGTGATATTATTAAAAGACCTGTATGTTCTCCGTGAGCTCCGGCTGCAGGCTGTAATGTAAAAGCATCCATCCCTGAAACTTCACATAAATCTTTTTCAAGTTCATACATTATTTCCAAACTACCTTGAATTGTATCTTCGGACTGATAAGGATGAACCGATGCAAAACTGTCAAATTTTGCAATTTTTTCGTTAATAATAGGATTATATTTCATCGTACAAGAACCAAGCGGATAAAAGGTTGAACTTAAAGCATAATTTTTTCTTGATAACGCAGTAAAATGCCTTAAAACCGTTCCTTCGGTTAAATCAGGAATATTCGGAACAGATTTTCTTTGATATTTTTCATCAACGGCAATATCTGATGCAATATCACAATTAAATATATTACTTTCTCTGTTTGAAGTTGTTTCATTTAGAATTTTATTCATTTTGTCCTCTGTATATTTGCTGTCCTATTTTGCATTTTTAAGAACATCCACTAAAATATCTATCTCTTTTTTTGTTCTTTTTTCCGTTACGGCAAACATAATGCAGTCTTTATATTTTTTATCTATTTTAACAAGTGATAACGGACCTAAAATATTTTTTTTCAATAATTCTTTTTCTATTTTCTTGATATTTTTTGTTGTCTTAAAAATAAACTCATTGAAAAACAGACTGTTATCAAATAACGGAGTAAATCCGTCTATATTTTTTATTAAATTAAATGCATACCTTGCTTTTGAAATATTAACTTCAGCAAGTTCTTTGATTCCGCTTTTGCCCAGACATGCCAAATAAACGCATGCGCTTAAAGCATTAAGCGCGGAATTTGTGCATATATTTGATGTCGCTTTTTCTCTTCTGATATGTTGTTCTCTTGACTGGAGTGTTAAAACAAAACCCGTTTTGCCGTTTTTATCAGTTGTTTTACCAACCACTCTTCCGGGCATTTTCCATTCAAGCGATTTTTTTACCGACATAAAACCAAACGTTGAACCGCCTAAATACATTTGATTACCAAACACTTGTCCTTCACCTACTGCAATATCTGCACCGCATTCGCCCGGAGTTTTTAAAATACCGAGAGAAACAGGATTTACGACTGCAACAAACAAAGCATTTTTTGTTTTTGTAATTTGTGACAATACCTGCATATCTTCTACAATACCGAAAAAATTAGGAGACTGGACAACCACGCATGCAATATCATCGGCAATCTTATTTTCTAAAATATTCTGTGAAGTTGAACCTGTTTTTTCGTCTATATCAATTTTTATAATTTCTATATTTAACTTTTTAACATAAGTTTCAACAACACTGATATATTGGGGATGAAGAGCTTTTGAAATAATAACTTTATTTTTTTTAGAAGTTCTTACCGCAAGAAGTACCGCTTCGGCAACTGCAGTTGCACCGTCATACATAGAAGCATTTGAGGTATCAAGTTCCGTTAATTCGCATATCATGCTTTGATATTCAAAAATAGCCTGTAATGTACCCTGGCTTGCTTCTGCCTGATACGGAGTATATGCCGTCCAAAATTCAGATCTTCCTGTAACCTCATCAACAACCGACGGAATGAAATGGTCATATATTCCCGCACCTCTGAAACAAATTAAATTTGATTTGTTTTTAGAAGCATAGTTTTTAAATAACGCCAATAATTCCTGTTCTGTTATGCCGTCTGCAATATTTAATTTTTTTGCTCTGGCAACTTCTGGTATCTGCAATGATAAAAGTTCATCTGCAGTTTTAACGCCGATAACTTCCAGCATTTTTTGTTTATCTTCTTTGCTTACCGGTATATAATTCATTTTTTTGCCTTATTATATTGATTTTTTATAATCTTCTGCCGAGAGTAAATCTTTTAAATCATTTTCATTTTCAAGTTCTATTACGAAGAAAAATCCTTTTTCATAAGGGGACTGATTTATAAGTTCCGGACTTGATAAAAGCGCTTCGTTAACTTCGACAACCGTTCCTGAAACCGGGCTGTAAATATCAAAAGCCGATTTAACGGACTCCACAACCGCACACGGTTGGGCTTTTTTAAATTTTTTACCGACTTCCGGCAATTCTACATGAACTATATCTGTTATTTCATGTTGCGCATGGTCAGTAATGCCGACATAAACTTTATTGCCTTCTTTTTTTGACCATTCATGAGTTTTTGCATAAAATAAATCATTTGGAACATTCATTTTTTTCTCCGTTATTTTCAATTTCTTTTATTTGTGTTATTTTAAAATTCTTTATATTACGTTCATCAAATTCCACCCCGCAGGTTTCTTTCACACAATTTATTGATACAAGTTTTCCCTTGCCGTTCGGAGTGCCTACCATTGCACCCATTGCAGGCAGTGATTTTTTCAACTTTGCATATAGTTCGTGTTCATATACAAGACAACACATAAGTCTGCCGCAAAGCCCGGAAAGCTTTGTCGTGTTAAGAGATAAGTCTTGGTCTTTTGCCATATCAATTGTAACGGAATTAAAATCTTTTAAAAACATTTTGCAACATAATTGCTGCCCGCATGTGCCAATACCGCCTATAATTTTTGCTTCGTCTCTTACTCCAATCTGAACCATCTGAATTCTTGTCTTCAAAGCATGCCCCAAAACTTTTATGAATTCTCTGAAATCAACCCGTGTTTCGGATGTATAATAAATAAACAATTTTGTCCTGTCAAATGTATAATTAACACTTGTTAATTTCATATCCAAATTTATTTCTGATATCTTTTCATACACTTTATCCCAAGCCAAATCATTTTTATGTTCATTGTTTTCTAATCGCTTTATATCATGTTCATTTGCCTTTCTGATTACCACACCGAATTTTATATCCGCAGGCTGTTCCATTTCTTTTTCTTTTTCACATATAAAACCAACCTCAACACCGTGCTCGGTTTCAACTATTACAGTTTCATTTAATTCTAAAGTTAAATGTTTCGGCTGTGCATATATTTTTTCTTTAATCTTTCTTACAATCACTCCGACTACTCTAGGCATTGAATTCTCCGTTTAAACTATTTTTGAGTTTATGTATATAAACAAATTATCTAAAACCGTATTGGGATTTACATTCCGGGTTAAGTATATCTTATGTTCAGACAATTTTTCAATAATATCTATATATTTTTCAGGTTCCTTTCTAAAACTTTTCATGGCATTTTCTATAATCATATCCAATACCGATATGGCTGTTTCTCTGTCCCTTGAAACTTGTTTACTTTTTTCAAGCAGATCTACTGTCGGTATTTTTTTTCTGGTAAGCTCTTTCCATAACGTTGCATATTCATTTTGGGTGTTTAACATCAAAGTTTCTGCCTTACCTATTGAACCTTCGGCATCTTCCGCTATTTTTATTGCGCTTTCTTCACTAATAGAATGTTGTTCTATTAAATATTTTATAATTTCATCTTTGGGCAAAGGCTGAAAAAAAACGGTCTGCGTTCTTGATAAAATTGTTGTAGGAATTGTTTCTCTGTGCTTTGCTATAAGAATCAAGATAGTATGTTCCGGCGGTTCTTCCAATGTTTTTAATAAACTGTTAAACGCATCTATTGTTAATTTTTCGGCAGGTTCTATTATAAAAATTTTCCACTTTCCCTCCGCCGACTTCATATAGACATATTTCTGCATATATCTTATAAGATTTATCCCCAGCTTTGTTTTTGTTTTTTCCCCTTCGGTTTCAGGTATTTCTTCCTGCTTTTCAAAATTTATCATATGCAAATCGGGATAGGCATCTTTATTTATCATCTCGCAAGCCGCACAATGATTGCATGCGCCGAGATCCGTTTTTGCATAATCATTTATCGTGCAATTTAAAATTTTTGTAAATTCTATTGCCATTTTCTTCTTACCGATACCGTCTTCACCGATAAAAAGATAAGCGTGGGGAATTTTATTATTTTTTATTTGTTCTGCAATGATTTTTTTTGCTCTATTCTGGGCAATAATACTTTTAAACATGCTTTTTTCTTTTACTTAAAAACTTTTCAATTTCTGCATTAATTAGGATTTGAGTATCCTCTATTGTCTCTTTTATTTCTATTTTCTTTATTCTCTTCGGGTATTTCTTTGAAAGAGCCAAAAACCCTTTGCGTACATCATTGTGAAACTTAATTTTTTCTCTTTCAATTCTGTCGCCGTTATTAAAACATTTTTTTGCTTTTGCTCTTGTAATGCCTATCTTAGGATCTATATCAAGGTAAATCGTTAAGTCCGGTTTAATACCAAGTGTTGCAATATCGTTTAATTTTTCAATGGTTTTTATATCTATTTTACGCCCATATCCCTGATATGCTATTGTTGAATCGGTAAATCTGTCGCATATTACAATAAATCCACCTGCTAAATTCGGTTTAACTATATCTTCAATGTGCTGAACTCTGGCAGATTCATACAGCATGAGCTCGCATAACGGTGCAATTTTAAGTTTTGGATTTAAAAGTATATTTCTTACCTGTTCGGCAACTGTACTGCCGCCCGGTTCTCTGGTTAAAATAACTTTAAAACCCTTATTTTTTAAATATTTTTTTAAAAGCTTAGATTGTGTTGATTTGCCGCATCCTTCGCAACCTTCAATCGTAATAAAAAGCCCGTTAAATTTAGTTACCATAGAAGAGAATTCTATAAAAAAAAAGATAGAGTGTCAAAGAAATGAAAAGGTATTGAATTTGGAATACTCCCGATATTTTACAAAAGCATCCATATGTTACAATGCAGAAAACTAAGCAGCAGACAATATTGCCCTTGTATTTATCATAATATCATGTTGTTTCAATGCCAGACTTGTTATATCAATTTCAATATCATTTGCTTGGGCAAAAGGTATTAAAAATATAAGAGTATTAACTGCTTTAGAATCAGGTTCTGTTTCTGCAAATGCTCTTTGTGTAAGCTGCCCGATATTATTTTCAAGATATTCTGCAAGTATACGTTCCCTTTCGAATTCGTTATTTTTACTTATGACTTGCATAAATTCGTTATCAATTTCATCGTAAATATCATTAACAAGACCAAAAGTTCGCATTTTTATAGCTTGAGCCAATACATTTTCATATTCCTGATTTTTTAATCCCGTTTCCCTGCCATTTTTTGCCAACTCATTTGCCGCCGAAATTCTAAAAATTATCTGTTCTAAAAACATTTCATCCTTTGAAGTTTGCACCTCATCAGCTAAATCATTAAAACTAAAAAACTGTTTTAATTGCTTATTTTTTTCACTTAACATTGCAACTATTTCTTTATATACCTTTAACCGTATGTTTGTATTTTCAGGTGTAATATTAACATAGTCACTGTATATTCGCAGTAATTCTCCAACCGTTTTATCGTCAAAACTTTCTGCAAGACTCTTAATGCTGTAAGTCTGGGATATTTTTTTTGCCGTATATTTTGATTTTACTGCTGAAATTATGTTTTGTATTTTGCCAAATGCGAAAATGTCCCTTAATATTCCGGACAATGTTGTATCTTGTTCCGAATTTATTGCCTTTTTGAGCAGACTGTTTTTTAATATAATAGGCTGTCTTGAAATATTAGAAGTTATTAAAGCAATAATTTTTTGCACGGTATCCGAATCTGCTCCAAACAGAGCCTCCGTCGTATCGTTTGTAAAACTGTCAGTAATCATATATTTACCGTTTATAATTTCAACATATCCCAAAAGCATTGTATTTTTTTTGATTTCATTTTTCTTAATATTATCTTGGACTAAAACATACACCAAAACATTTTTTGATTTGGCCTGAAGCAGTATATCATTAAACTTATCAATACCTATATCCGCAAGCAATTGTTTGTAAGTTTCATAACTGAAAACTAACTGGCAACTTATATTTTTCTGCTGTTCAATGATATTTATAAAATCGCTGATTCTTTCTTTTTGATTTTTAGAAACATTAAAATCATCTATATATCTAAAAATACTTTCTTTAACGACAAAACCGTATCTCGTAATAATATCAATATAAGAACCGGCTATTTCATAGACAGTTCTTGCACCTGATGATGTGATTTCAATTTCAACTAATCCGTTGTTTTGCTGTTTTATTGTCTCTTTTTCTCCGCTTACCAATTTCACACCGATTATATCAAGATTATCCGGCAACAGTTTTTTACCGTAAAAATCATTTATGCTGCTTGCAATTTGTCTGTTTATTACATCGCTGTCTTTTACACAGTTTATGATATCATCATAACTGCAATTATCAGCATACAGATAAATTGTATTTTTGATAAGACCTATATATACACCGTTACCGTTAATTTCAAGCCCTGCGGATTTTAAATTTAATTTTTGGACTGTATTGTTATCAGGAACACTGTCAATAACAAAAATATCAGTATACATAACCCCGTCTATTAATTGCGGTTCTGTATCATTATAAATAATATTATCGGCAAATATTTTCCTGTATACAGCACCCACTTTTTGTGATTTTTCATTTTTTTCCGTAAAAATATTCAATATTGAGTCCGGCAGCGATTTAAAAAATCTAAAAATTGCCGGTTTTTGCCGCATATTGGCGGAACCTGTCTTTTGTTCCGGTTTGGATTCAGATGTGTCTGATAAAAAACTGTTAATATCAACATTTTCTATAAAATATTTATCTATATTTTCCAATTCATTGGAACTGTTATATATCGCATTATGATGAATATATAAACTGTGTTTATGCATCACTTCTTTTGTTACGGCTTCCTGCTGGGCTTTCAGTGTCGGATTATTCAACTGCTGACATATCAGATCAAAACCGCCTTCTTCTTTTTGCCATGCCAGCCAATTGGATAAATCCGTCATATTTGTATGATTCAGCATTATATATCTGATATTAAATCCGGAAGTATCTGCCGTTAATTCCCTGCCGTCTATATAATCTTTCCCTTTAAAATTTGTTGCTATTTCCGCGGTAGTTTTATTATTATCAGTACCGTAAAAATCAAGTTTCCAATCATCTATATTTTCATTCAATTCATTCAATGCTTTTCTGACAAGCCAAGCAAAAGTTCTCAATTCTTCACCCGTAGCCGCACCGCAGGACCAAAACCTGAAAGTTCTGTCGCCTTTGGCAATTTTATCTTTTAACATTTCTATTACAAAACCGTATTGTCCGTTTTCATTATGTTTAAAAAGCGGAGCATAAATTGTACTGCGGATATCTCTTTTGAAAAATTGTGTATAGTAATGGACATTACCTTTAAAATCTGTCGGCACATATTCGGTAATAAGTCCTCTTATTATCGTATATGCTTCTTCTTTTGATATCGTATCAGGCACAAATACTGTTTCTGTTTTGCCAAAAAAACCGTGTTTAAATGAAGCAGTAAGGCCGTCTGACATTACTTTAAATTTTATTTTATAAATTGTTTTAAAAAATGCAGGCTGTTTTTCAAACTCACTTATAACATAATCAAGATTCTTATATTGTTTTAATTTCTTTTTTTTATCGGTGGTTAAAAAAGCACCTGAAAACAATAATCCCATCAGTCCGTAAGGATTTGCCTGTGCAGATTTAACAGGATTTGTGTTTAACTGATCAACAGATGAAAGAGAAGAATCAGAATCTGTCACTGAAGACACAGAACCGATTAATTTATCAATTATCTCCTGTATTTTTTCCTGTCTGGACCCGCTTGTTATATTTCCTTCTGATATTTCTCTGTCGGCAACTTTACCTGCAAAAATTTCTATTACATCTTTTAAAGTTTTTTGAATATTTTGAGCGGGAACTTCTTTTATCCCCTGTAAATATTCTATTATAGAATCCTGCAGTAAATTTGCAGAATCAATCCCGACGGCTTTTCTTACTTCTTCTATTACAATGTAAGCAATAGAGTATTCGTCAGTTGTTTCGTTTATATCTTTTATTGTTTTATCCCCGGTATACCGCATTTCAAGAGAAACTTTCGATTCTACCTGAACGGCTTCCAATTCGGCATACAATTCGGAAACTTTATAAGTTTCTATGTTTTCATTTATACCAAGAATGTTCAAAAATCTTATATGGGCTACCTCATGAGCAGCAACGAATATCGGATTTGTGGTAATGTTGTCCCCGCTTATAACATATGATAAATTTGCATTTGATATCTGCGCCTGACCGGGCTTTACAATTCTTGCATCCTTTAATATTGATTCATAATCTTCACCGGCATCTGTTACAAAATTCATCATTCCGCACAATGCCTGCCATTGAAAACTGTTTTGTATGTCTATAAACTTAATAGACGGCTCCCTTAAAATGTATTTGGCGTCAAGATATTGGAGCATTTCATCTTTATTAAACAAAGCACCCGCCTTAGTTCCATCTTTGGCATTTAAAAGCATATAGGCATAAAAACGGTAATGCATATCTTTTTTACTGTTTATTATACCGATTAAACCTTCAGTGTCATTTCTCAAAGACAGAATGTTTAAATATGAAATTTCATCGTCACTATATACTTTCATAAGTTCCGCATTTAAAGCTTTATCTTTTTCTATAAAAGTAAGATTATCGGCAATTATTTCATCTACAGACTGTAAAACTTCCTTCCATGCGAATACAAATAAACTATCATCAATTGTCGGCATCAACACACTGTCAAATGATGTTATTTCACCTCTGATATAAAGCAGACTTTCAATAAATTTTTCCTGTGTGCCGGCATCTATATTGGCATTAAAAAATTCCTGAAGTATTTTTACGTCATTTATGTCCTGTCGGGTGAAATTTTTGCTGTTAATATATTTTAAAAATATAATATCAAAATTATTTTTCTCCAAATTAATTATTTCCTGCTGTAACTGCATATACTCCGCATACTGTATATTGTATTGGTTTTCAAAATAATTATTTGCGAAAATACCTCCGGCTGCAAGCACGGCAATTATCAAACCGGCGGCTAAAATTTGGTTTAAACTTAATTTTTTACCTTTCATATATGCCGTTATTAAACCTGTATTATACAACTTGTGAATTTGTGCCGATAATAATTGTCCTATTGCAAATAAAACAGGCACTAAAACAGGCAATGTTGCAAAACCTATCATTACCGGTATCGCGGATATTAATGTAAATCCCGTTCCTAATCCAAATAATTTGACTTTGTCTTTTTTGTCAGTTACTTTGCTGTGTGCAGTTGAAAATATAACCCCTCTTGAAAGTGAATAAATCAATACCGATATCATAATTAAAGGCAATGTTCCTGTTAAAATGCCAAAAACTATCCCTGAAATACTTGCAAGAGAAGATACAGTATCAAATAAAATCGTCAATGCAGATTTTTTACCTAAACTTATGCTTTGATTAAATGTTTCTTTTTCTGCAATACTTTTTATACCTGCTTTTTTTATGAAATTTGAAATAACGCTTGAAAACGGCAGATTATATATCCATTCCCATATGTGTGATACATTTTTATACTCTTCACCCAAAATTGATGCCGGCGGGGTTTTTGAATATATTATGTCTATTAATAAGGCTATTCTTTTTTCTCTTTCAGCGGTATTTATTCTGCCGTCTTCTATTTCTTTATCCACATATTTTTCAACAGCAGAAACAGGAACTACACCGACAGCCATAAAATCTTTTAAAAGATTTATGTCGCATTTTGAATCCGTCATATTTACGACATCCGTAAAATCTTCCGTTATTGCCGAAATAAAAAATAAAACGGCCGTTATGTAAGTATACTGCACTTTATTTATATTGCTTTTCAGCAACTCTTTCAAATCTTTTTTTAACGGATTTATAAACAGTTGTGTATCACCGACTCTATCACGCAGTATCTGTAAATGCATAGGAAGGATTTCCTCCTGCAATTGCAGATAATCGCGCGTTGCTTTTGTCCTTTCAATAAACATTGATTCAAGTTCTTCAAGAAGTTTGGGTGTTTTATCATGTTTTTCTATTGTTTCTTGTACACTGAGTTTTTCTGCATTTGCTTTAACGGCGTCCGGCAGGGTTTCATATAAATATTCCTGAAATAATGAAGGAAGCCTTGCAATTACGGCTAAATCTATGCCTTTTATCTCAGTAATACTGAATTTTTCAAGATTACGCAGTTTAAATTCCAGACCGTCATTGGAAAAATCAAGTGCCGGATATTTTTCAAATAATGCATTTATTCCAAAACCGTTTATACTATTTGTTGTCGGTTGAAATTTATTTTTATCTATATCTTCGGAAGTGCGCATTTGCCCTTCATAATTTAATAAAACCATTTTTCGGTCACCGACGGTAATTTCAGTTTTTTCTTCGGTAAAGTTCAGGATAACTTTATCTTTTACAAGATATTTCATACTTTCTACGACTTTTTCTATATTATCTTTTGAATATACCTTGTTTAAATATTGTATTCCCGATACGACACCCCATTTAAATTGATTAAAATCATTTGTACTTGATGCGACGGTAAAACTTAAAGCATTTGTTTCTATGTTCGTTTCTTCGCGAATAATATCTTTGTAATATTTTTCCGATTGTTCTATTCCGCCTTCAACATTCGGCATAATCGTTATATAACTGATTTGTTTATCCTGCAGAAGCTGTCCGATACCTTTGGTATGGTAACCGCCGGCAATAACAACAATTATCTCTTTTGCCTGTTGGAAAATATTTTTATTTAAATCCGGAGTATCGTGTGTAATTTCTCTGCCTGCCAACATATTATTTATAAAAATACCGTTTCTCATGTTATTTATGGAATAATACTTATCCAGCATATCAAAATCATTTGTTAAATCCGTCAATCTGTCTACTACCGCATATTTTGAATATATATTTTTAAATTTATTAATTTTATTTAAAAAATAATCATAATTGTTTGCCGTTAAGTTATTAGTTAAATAATTTTTAAAAACATCATAAAAATCAGCCAGAAAAGACACTTCATATTCAGTATTATTTTTAGAAAAAGCCTGTCTTAAATTATTCAACAATGTTCTTTCTTCATTAACCAGTTCAACGGGATTTATGGAATTTGCCGAAATACTGCTGTTTACATAAATATATAAAGTCGGATAATATTTTGCCAAATCTATTTTATACGCATCACTGACCGACTGTATATACTGAACTAACTTATTGGTATCTGAAAAACTATTCGTGTTTTTTACTATTTCGGCATATAGGCTGTAAGATATTTTGGATTTAACGGCATTTAAAAATAAATTTATTTCTGTTGATAATTTCTTATTGTTTATTTTTGCAATATTAAGATTTATATATTTATTTATATTCGGAAAGTTTAGCAAATCAACAGAAAAGACATTATCATAAATTTTAGGATTTTCATTAATATCTTTTGCCAGTTTAAACAGCAATTTATAAAACTTTGCGGAATCAATATCCCCATTATTATATTTGTCAATAATTTTATTTAACCTTAAATTCTTGCTAGCAGAATATTTGGCATTAATGAAATCAATATCGGATTTTATTTTTTGCAATTTAGATTTATAAAAATCCTGTTTGTCTATTATTAACACAAGTCTTTTTAAATTATCCTTATGCGTTTGTTCGTCTTCCAATCCTTTTAAAACAGACTCCTGATTGGTTTTATATGCAAAATACTCAGAACCTGTTAATCTGCCGTTTTGCAACAATGCTTCAACAAGATTATTCCTTATTTTTGCATCCTGTATTTTGTAAAGCCACGAAATATCTACATTCCCGTAACCACCCTCAATAAATATTTGTTTAATTTTATATTGTTTATCTATTGAACCTAAAATATTATTTATATTTAACTGAACTGATGAATTTGAATGCAAATCCTGTATATTTACAACCAGAAGATCACTATTGTTATTAACAATTTCCGTAACCTTGCCGAAATCTTTTGAAAATAATTCATTCTTTTCAAAAGATAAATCGCCCTGTAAAACAGAAGCAGACAGATTACTTGTTAATACTGAAAACAAAAAACAACTAACAGTAAATATCGAAATTGTTTTCTTGTTAAAAATAAAAGAAAGCATATATAAAACATATGCTTTCTTAAAGAAATTCAATTGATAAATTTTAATCCAAAAAACTCTTAATAAACCCAAATATCTCAGTAAAAACATAAATATAAACAACAATACAAATGTTTTCGTCAAAGGAATCCGGATTACTTTATAATTTACAGATAATTTTTTGGTTAATACTACAACCGTATTGGACAACAGCAATACTTCTCTTGAAACTAAAATCAGTTTTTGCAAGTCTATAAAAGATTTTTTGCCGTTGTTGTTTACTGTTAAACTTTGAAAATCTTTAACGACAATATCACATATGTTAACAACATTATATTTCGTTCTTTGATATAGTTCATATTGAACTCTAAAAACATTTGAAATGCCGGAAAAAACATCATTTGCATTTGTTTTTTGTTCAAATGCAAATGAAATATTTATTGAAGTAAAAAACAACACCAAGGATAATATTGACACTGAAATCCTTTTCATATATGCATTAAGTATAATACATTTTTCAAGATTATTAAACTGTTTGTCGGAAATTTCACATTTTTTTCACATATAAAATCGTAATTTTAAAAAGCTTCCAATATTGTCAAATAAAAACCTGTTGACTCGCTTGATGCGGCAAAATCAGTTCTCAGATTAATTTTTGGATTTTTATTTAATTGAATTCTTAAACCAACCCCTGAAGAAATTTTAATTTGTTTTAAATTTACAGATTCAAAATCATTATATACATTTCCTATACCGCTGAATAAAGCTATCTGAAAAATATCAGTCGCTTTTATTTTGATTTCCGGCTGTAAAATCATTACTATTTTATCGACATATCTGCCTGAATAAAAACCTCGCATATGATTAGCTCCTCCGAATGTAGATAACATTTGAACCGGAGGCTCTCCGTTTAACAGCCTGGAATAAATCTGGTATGCAAATAAAACATCTTTTTTGATTTCTATATAATTTCTAAAATCAATTACTGTTTCGGAATAATTAAAATTACTGCTGAACTGATTATTAAAAAGCACCCATGAAACATCTAATTTACAGCCTTTCTGCGGATATATATTATTATCTCTTGTGTCTAATGAAGCTTTAAAACCAAAACCCGACACAAGACCGTCAGTATCATAATTTTCCAACAAACCGCCGTTTTTTTCATCTCTTATATGCAAATCCTGTAAATTATATTGGATGCCGAATTTTACATTTTCTAAAAATTTTCTGTTAAATCCGACTCCGAACCCGTATGCATTATTAATATAATCTTCTTCATCGTTAAAAACTGTTTTATTGCCGACTCCGTAAAATTTTTTTGTAAAATCGCTGTACAAAATAAATCCGTCAATTATATAATTTTCATCAAGATATATTTCAGGACGCGCCGCAAATAAAAATTGTTTTTTCGTGGTTCCAAAAACAATACTGTTTACATTTGAATGATATTTATCTTCCGTGTTTTTAAAAAAAACAATATCCGTAGCTCCAAGACCAAGGCCTGTTTCTTCGGAATAAAATATAATCGGCAGCACAACATTGCCCGCCTGTGCATATAAAACGGATTGCATAAAAACAAACAGACATATAAATATTATTAATGCAAATGTTTTGCTCATAGTTTAATACTGTACTTAAATAAATTTGGATTAAATGCAACTAATAATTGGATAGAATATCCTTCATATCTCTGACAGATTTTTCAAGACCGTCAAAAATTGACTGCGCAATTATGGCAAATCCTATATTAAATTCGTTAAACCCGCCCAAAGCACAAATATTTTGCACATTTTTGTAATCTAAACCGTGTCCCGCATTTACAATAAGATTATTCTTTGTTGCAGATAGAGAAGCTTCTTTTATTTTTTCAATTTCATCCAATATATTCAATTTTGATTTATAAATCTGTGCATATTTGCCGGTATGGATTTCTATTGCATCAGCCTGTATTTCTGCGCATGCTTCAACCTGCTCTATTTTAGGGTCAATAAACATACTGACTATTATTCCGCAGTCTTTAAGTTTTTTTACGATAGTTTTAAGTTTTTTCTTTTGGGAAAGAACGTCTAATCCGCCTTCCGTTGTAATTTCCTGTCTTTTCTCAGGCACAATACACACAGAATAAGGCTTTAAATCCAGTGCAATTTTAACTATTTCATCACTTGCTGCCATTTCAAAATTAAGACGAGTTCTTAGCTGTTCTTTTATTGCATAAACATCGGCATCCTGAATATGTCTTCTGTCTTCTCTTAAATGGGCGGTTATTGAATCGGCTCCTGCTTTTTCACATATAGAAGCGGCTTGCAGAGGACTTGGAAAATTTTCTTTTCTTGCCTGTCTTAAAGTTGCAACATGATCAATATTGATTCCTAATTTTATCATTGATTATCCTTTGATTTCCTGTTTTGCCAAACCTATTACGGACTGTGCCATCTTTTCAATTTCGGTTTTATCCTGACCTTCAATCATAACTCTTAGCAGATTTTCCGTGCCTGAATATCTTGCCAAAACCCTTCCGTTACTTCCAAGTTTTGATTCAATATCCCTGATAAGGCTTGAAGTTTTCGGAAGATTTTCGAACGGGATTTTTCTTTCAACTTTTTCGTTAATCAAAACCTGCGGATATTTTGTAAAAAACGAACTCATATCTGACAATTTGACGTCTTTCTCTACAAGAATTTTAAGCAATTGCAAAGAGCTTAATATCCCGTCGCCCGTATCAAGTAAATTTTTAAATATGATATGCCCCGATTGTTCTCCGCCTAAAATTGCTTTATGTTTTATTAAATCCTGATATACGTATCTGTCTCCGACTTTACTTGTGACTGTTGTAATATCAAGTTCTTTCATTGCTTTCAATAGTCCTATATTTGCCATAACGGTTACTACAAGAGTATTATTTTTTAACTGCTTTTTTTCTTTTAAATATTTAGCAACTATCGCCAAAAAATAATCCCCGTCTCTTATCATACCTTTATCATCAACACAAATTATTCTGTCGGCATCGCCGTCATAAGCAAAACCGCAAAATGCTTTTTTTGATTTAACAACTTCTGAAACCTGTTCGGTATGCAATGCCCCGCATTTTAAGTTTATATTTTTACCTGTGGGTTTATTATTTAAAATTATTAAATTCGCTTTTAATTTTTTCAGAATATCTATTGCTATTTTATATGATGCACCGTTTGCACAGTCAACAACAATTTTTTTACCCTTTAGCATATTTGCCGGTACTGTCGACAGCAAAAATCTCTTATATTGCTTTATTATATTTTTACCCGACAAATTTTTAATTTTCCCGGTATTTGGAAATTTCTTTTTACCGTTTAAAAAAATCGTTATTTCTTGTTCTAACTTATTCTCAACACTATCAGATAATTTCATACCTTTTGAATTGAAAAATTTTATACCGTTATCATGGTATGGGTTATGTGACGCCGAAATTACTACACCTGCCTGATAATTATTGGTTTTAAGAAGATACGAAACTGCCGGAGTGGGAACTACTCCGAGGTTCGTAACTTTGATGCCTGCCGAATTTATGCCTTTTTGCAAAAACTTAAATATTCTAAGACCGGACTCTCTTGTATCTCTGCCTATTAGAATACCTTTTCCTTTAGATTTAATGTTTTTTGCCAAAACATAACCTAACAGTTCAATTGTACTATTATCAAACGGAAACTCATTTGCATTTCCTCTTATACCGTCAGTACCAAAGAGCTTCAAATGAATACTCCTCTAGAAATAACGGTAACATGCAACCAAAACAATAACGCCAAAACAAAAGCTATGAGCTTTAATTTCCAATTTCTCTTTATTTTTCTTTTAATTTTTTTTATATCTATACCCATTTATTCGCTCTTACCGACATAATATTGTTTAAGTTTTTTTAATATTTCTTCTCTTTCTATAAATGATATTTTACCTTCATAGCAAATTGAAATATTGCCGGTTTCTTCGGATATAATTATTACAACGGCATCCGTAACCGTGCTTAATCCTACCCCTGCTCTGTGTCTGGTACCGAGATGTTTATCTTCTACATCGGAACTTATAGGCAAAACACATCCGGCTGAATGAATCCTTTCACTTTTTATAATTATGGCACCGTCATGTATCGGAGATTTTATTTGAAATATAGATAAAATTAACTCTTGTGTTATCAGCCCGTCTATACGGGTTCCGGTTTCGGCATAGTTTTTTAACCCCATTTCTTTTTCCAAAACTATTAACCCGCCTATTTTTGATTTACTCATGGCAACAACAGTTTCAACTATCTCTGATAAAAAATCATTATTCGCATTAGTGTTATTGGCATAAACAAATTTACCGCCTAATTTAGCAAGACCTAACCGTATTTCATCATTAAATACAACCGCAAGAATTACAACCGCACCCAGCCAAAATTTATTTAATAACCACGAAAGAGTTTCCAACTGCAGAATCCCGGCTGCAACCGTTACAAATATGAGAATTAGAAGTCCCACAATTATTTGTGTTGCTCTGGTGCCCCTTACTATCAAAAGTATCCTGTAAAATATATATGCAACAATTAAAATGTCTACAACGTTTACAAGGTATTTTGACCAAATATCTAAAATCAATTCCATTTACACGCTCCCGACGGCATTAAAAAATTTTAATGTCTGTACTATTTCCTTAACATTATGTACTCTTATAATGTCTGCTCCGTTTGCCACAGCAATAATATTTGCGGCAATATTGGCAAAAAATCTTTCTTTTATTTCTTCAACATTTATAATTTTAGATAAGAAATTTTTGTTCGAAAGTCCTGCAACCAAAGGCAATCCCAAAGTCTTAAATTCTGTCAATTTTTTAATAATTAACAAGTTGTTTTCAACTGTTTTACCAAAACCTATTCCGGGATCAATCATTATAGAATTTTTATTTATTCCGTTTTTTACGGCAAAATCAACTCTATCCGATAAAAATTTAAATATATCTAATATTACATCTTCATACTTAATATTTTTTTGCATTATCAAAGGATTTCCCTGCATATGCATCAAAATAACACCGACTTTATTTTTGGCAATAACCTCTGCCATTTTTTTGTTATATCCAAGAGCATAGATATCATTTATTATATCTGCTCCTTCGTTTATCGCAACTTGTGCAACTGACGGTTTGTAGGTATCTACCGATATCGGTAATTTAGTTCTTTTTCTTAAAAGTTTTAATAATTTTCCGATTCTGTTAATTTCTTCTTTTTCAGATATAGGTTTTGAGCCGGGTCTTGAAGATTCTGCACCGACATCAATAATATCAGCACCGTATTCCTGCATATCTAAAGCTTTTGAAAGCAAAAGTTTTTCATCTGTTGTGCCGTCGCCATAAAAAGAATCCGGTGATAAATTAACAATACCCATCACTAAAGCTTTTTTGCCGACAGTTATTTTTTTATTACCACAGACAATATTTTTAATTTCTTTTTGTTTTAATAAATCTTGAAGTTTGACTGCCAAATCTTTAAGACCAAATGGTTGTTCTTTAAGTTTTGATATTAGCATTTCAATTTGGACTGTTGTGCCAAAAAGAACAACTTTTGAAGTACCGTTTTTAAATCTGGAAATATCTTCGTCGATACTTGAATCTGTTCCACACGATAATGATTCTTGTTTTAGAATATTGGCTGCTCTATTATCTATATCATCTATTACTATGATATTTCCAATCATTTTTTTTGGTAATTTTTTATGGGCAAATTTGTGACAACCGGTTGTTTTTATAATTTGTAAAGCTTCATCTGTATTTCTTGCCAAAGTCTTTCTAACTATCATAAAGATAACCTACCTTAATAATGAGAGTGCTTCAGCTCTGGTTCTTGCATCCTTTAGAAAAATACCTCTGATTGCGGACGTAACCATTTTAGAACCCGGTTTTTTAACACCTCTCATCGTCATACATAGATGTTCCGCTTCCATAACAACCATTGCTCCGTTTGGCTTAGCGACTTGCATTATCGTATCTACTACCTGTTTAGATAATCTTTCCTGTAACTGTAATCTGTGAGAAAAAGCCTCTACAACTCTGACTAACTTTGAGACACCTACGATTTTGTCTTTTTTCGGAAGATAAGCAATGTGAATCTTTCCGTAAAAAGGTAACAGATGATGTTCACATATTGAATATATAGGAATATCTTTTACAATAACTATTTCTTCATGTTCTTCAGTTTCATAATGAACCGGAATTAAACTTTCTATATCAACATTATAACCTGAAAGCATCTCCTGATAAAATTCTGCAACTCTTTGCGGAGTTCTTTTTAACCCTTCTCTTTTAGTATCTTCACCAAAAGCTTCCAACATCATTTGAACTGCTTTTATAATTTTTTTACTGTCAATTTTATTTATCTTCATTTTTACCTATTTTTTCAAACAATTCATTTTGCGGTGCATTTACTTCTTTAATTTTTTTTACAGGTTTTTTCTCAACCTTTATTTCTTCTTTCGGTTCTTCCTGTTTAACAAATTCCTTAACAACTTCTTCTTTTATTGCCGGTTCTTTATTTTCAATTTTATCTTCTGTCTTTTCAACTTTATTTTCAACAACCACCTCTTTTATCTGAAGTTTTTCCCCTTTCATAATGGCATCAACTTCATCACCTGTTAAAAATTCTCTGTCAATGAGCATTTCAACCATATATTTTAACTTATCCATATTTTCTTTCAGTATTTTTTCTGATTTTTCTTTGGCAATTAGTATGATGCTTTTTATTTCTTCATCCACAATCTCAGAAGTTTTGTCCGAATGCTTTTTATTTCTTGAAATATCTCTGCCTAAAAATATTTCTTCGCTTCCCGTACTAAGTGCCAGTGTCCCGACCCTTTCACTCATACCAAATTCCGTTACCATTTTTGTTGCTATTTCGGTCGCCCTTGCAATATCATTTTGAGCTCCGGTTGTTATTTCATTGAAAACCAACTCTTCTGCCGCTCTTCCGCCTAGCAATATGGAAAGTCTTCCGTTTATTTCTGTTCTTGAAGTTAAAAATTTATCTTCCAAAGGAAGCTGTAATGTGTATCCTAATGCAGGACCTCTGGGAACTATTGAAACCTTATGAACAGGATCCATTCCCGGAATAACTTTCGCAACTATCGTATGACCTGACTCATGATAGGCTATAATGCTTTTTTCCTTATCTGAAATAATTCTTGATTTTCTTTGCGGACCTGCAATAATTCTGTCTATTGCTTCCTCAAAATTTTTCATTCCGACAGACTGTAAATCTTTTCTGGATGCAAGCAATGCTGCCTCATTTGCAAGGTTAGCCAAATCAGCGCCAACAAAACCGGGCGTTCTTCTGGCAATAACTTTAAGATCTACTTCCTTTGAAATTTTTATATTTCTGACATGAACTTTTAAAATTTCTTCTCTGTCATTTAAATCCGGACTTGGGACAACTACCTGTCTGTCAAATCTTCCCGGCCTTAAAAGTGCAGGGTCTAAAACATCAGGTCTGTTCGTTGCAGCTATAATAATAACTCCTTCCTTGGTATCAAATCCGTCCATTTCAACTAAAAGCTGATTTAAAGTTTGTTCTCTTTCATCATGCCCGCCGCCAAGACCTGCGCCTCTGTGTCTTCCAACTGCATCTATTTCATCTACAAATAAAAGACAGGGAGCATTCTTTTTTCCTTGTTCAAATAAATCTCTTACTCTTGATGCACCGACACCGACAAACATTTCAACAAATTCAGATCCGCTTGACGAAAAAAACGGTACACCTGCTTCGCCTGCAACAGCTTTAGCAAGCAAAGTTTTACCGGTACCAGGGGCACCAAAAAGCAAAACTCCTTTTGGTATTTTTCCGCCCAGTCTTTGAAATTTTTCAGGATTTTTTAAAAATTCAACAATCTCCTGAAGTTCCTCTTTTGCCTCACCGCAACCGGCTACATCTTTAAACGTTTTTTTAGTTTTTCCGTCATCGGAGGAAAGTTTGGCTTTACTTTTACCGAAAGACATTGCCTGCTTTCCGGCACCGTTCATTCCTCTTATCATCCACAACCAGAAAAGAATCAGAAGAATAATCGGACCCCAACTCATAAGCAGCGGACCAATCCAACCATTTTGAGATTTACCTGCAAATTTTGATACTTTTGCAGTTTCCATATCTTCAATTAATTTGGGATCATTTAGAGGAATTGTTTTAAATTTTTTTGTTTTCCCGTCTGTTGATACAAATTCGCCTTCAATTTCATTTGGTGACACAATAACGTTTGAAATTTTTCCGTCTTTAATGCTCTGTTTAAATGTTGAATACGGAATATCTTCCTTATTTGTCCCTTTTCTTGAGGATTGCATAAACACCAAAAGTATTACAAATAGGACTATCCAAAAAGCAAAGCCCCATGAATTTTGTTTTTTCATAAAATTAATCTCCTAAAACCCCTATATATGGTAACCCTCTGAATTTTTCATTAAAATCAAGCCCGTATCCGACTATAAATTCATTATTGACATCAAACCCGCAATATTTTATTTTAACCTTATTACACTTTTTAACTTTTTTATCAACCAGCACACAAAACGTTATGTTCTTTGCATTTTTGCTCAATAGAAATTTTTTCAAATAAGAAAGTGTTCTGCCTGTATCGTAAATATCTTCTATAACTAAAACATCTTTATTTGAAACATCACAATTAAAAGGAAACTCCAACCGAATTTCATTTGCAGATTTTTTACCTGCATAAGACGAAACTTTTATGAAATTAAGCTTAAAATTAACATCTAATTTTCTTATTATATCACTACAAAAAACAATGCTTCCCGAGAGAACCGACAAAACAACCAAATCTTTTTTTTGATAATCTTCATTTATTCGTTTTGCAAGCTCACAAACTTTCTTTTGAATTTTATGTTTTGAAATTATTTTCTTTATTTTTATGTCTTTCTGTTTTATCATTTTATGATAAATTATAACGAAAAAAACGTGATAAATCAAGATAAATTAAATTATAAAAACGGATTATAATTTGTTAATTTACCGGACTTATAATTTTACTGTTAATTTGCTTTTATCTGATTGGGCAAGTTCAAATTCATCTGTAGTGGAAAGTGCCTTTTTAGGGCAAGATAGCACGCATTGACCACAAAATATACATTTAGCCAGAGATATTGTCATTTCAAAAACTTTGTCTGCAACTTTTGTAACGATTAGAGCTTTTGACGGACAATTCTTAACACATATATTACAACCTATACATTTTGGTTGTTCAAAAGCTATTTTACCGTTATAACTTTTGTGTATCTCTCTTTTTTCGAACGGATAATTAGATGTTGCAGGTTTTTTAAAAAGTGAACTTGTCACCTCTATAAACATTCTTCCTATTTTTTTACTCATTTAAAAAAACCATGCCTTTATAATAATATTTATTGTAATTTGAACTAAAGCTATCGGGGCTAAATATTTCCAACAAAAAACTAACATCTGATCAATTCTTAATCTTGCAAACAATGTTCTCATCAAAGCAAGTAAAAATAAAATAAATGCTATTTTTAATAAGTAAATCAAAAAATTTAAGATTAATGAAACTCCAAAACCAAAAGGAAAAAACACGGCAGCAACAAGCGAAGCACCGGCTATTGTTTGCATATTCATTGCAAGCCTGAAATAAGCATACAAAGGACCTGTATATTCCGTGAATACACCTGCAACAATTTCTGTTTCAGCTTCCGGTATATCAAATGGGACTTTTTCTAATTTACCTTGTAATGTGACCATTGCAACTACAAAACCTAAAATATTCACCAACCATAACCAATTGTGGCTGTTATAAAAAGTTATCACTTCTGCAAATGACCATGAGCTTGCCAAAATTGTAGGTGCAAGAACAGCCATAAACAAAGGAACTTCATACGCAAAAAGTTGTGTTAAAACTCTCGTTGAACCCATCAAAGCATAAGGAGATCTTGAGTACCAACCGGCCAAAGCATAAGACAAGGTTGGCAGTGTCATCATATACAAAACAAAAATTATATCACCATTAAAAGAGAACAACGAATTTTTTGCCCATAGTGGGATATATAAATATGCAACAACAGTTGCAACACAGGCAACAAGTGGTAATACTTTAAATATTCTTGCATCTGCATCTGCAGGAATTATAAGTTCTTTACCTAACAATTTAATAAAATCTGCTATCGGCTGAAACCACGGAGGTCCCATTCTATTTTGCATTCTTGCATATAATTTCCTATCGTAATATTCTCCGATTAACGATAATATAAACAGGAATAATATTCCCGGGAAAATTAAAACTTGTATCAATGATGCTATCATTTATTTACCCAACTTTTTTATTTTTGAAAAATCTACACCTTTGTTTTTCTTATACCAGTCTATTGAAAATTCTCTTAATGCTTTCCATGTCATTCTATTTTCTTTTTCAGATAATTTATCATTTGTAGCTACTATCATTCTGTCCGTGCATGAAAAACAAGGATCAATTGCTGCAATGACTATAGGCACATCTGCAAAATTACCGTTTTCCAACATTTTTGCTACACATTGTACATTTGCCAATGTCGGCGCTCTTAATTTTACTCTGTCAGGTTTATCAGTCCCGTTTGACTTAACATAATGAATATCTTCGCCTCTCGGTGCCTCATATCTGGCAATTGCTTCGCCTGCCGGAATATTTTTTGGAACATTAACAGCAAGAGGAGTTTGTGGCAATTTATTCATAAGTTGTTTTATAATTGAATAAGATTGCATTAATTCACTGACTCTTACAACCGCTCTACCGTAAACATCACAATGATTATCTGTTATAATTTTAAAATCCACATCCTCATAAGCACCATAAGGATCATCTTTTCTTATATCTCTTTTTATACCGGATGCTCTTCCGGTAGGACCTACAGCCCCTAATCTTAATGCATCTTCGTATGATATATAACCGACTTTTGATAATCTCTCTATAAAGGAAACTTCCTCTGTTGCAACCTTGACATAATATTTTGTTCTTTCTTCAAGTATATCTACAGCTTTTAAAATCTGCAATTTTTCTTCTTCTGTAATATCTTTCTTTACACCACCTATAATATTGACACCGTAATTAACCCTGTTTCCTGCAAGTAATGCAAGCAAATCCATAACAACTTCTCTGTCTCTCCATGAATACATAAGCAATGTATCAAATCCGATTTCATGAGCGGCAACCCCAAGCCATAAAAGATGGCTGTGTATTCTTTCCAACTCTCCAAACAATGATCTTATATATAATGCTCTTTCAGGGACTCTGACATTTGCTATTTCTTCAACCGCCTGAATAAAACACGTCGAATGAGAATGAGAACAAATACCACAAACTCTTTCTAATAAATAAACGCATTGAGTGTAGGGTTTATCTTCACAACCCTTTTCTATGCCTCTGTGATTATAACCAACCTTGACTAAAATGTCGGCAACCCTCTCTCCTTTTAATGTAACATCAAAACTTGCCGGTTCTTTAAGTGCAGGATGTTGTGGTCCAAACGGTATTACAATTTGTTTAGTCATTTTTATCACCAGATTTTTCTAATTTTTTATCAAACACTTTTGGATCCCAATCTTTTCTTAGCGGATATTGTCCTTGTGGCCAATCATCCGGCAAAGGATATCTTCTTCCCGCTATAAGATTCTCAACTTTTATTCCAAGCAAATCCATAAGTTCTCTTTCTGATAACTCTGCTGCCGGAAATAAATCTGTAATTGTTGTAACTACAGGATTATCTCTATCTACTGAAATTTTAACATTAAGAACTTTCCCATCTTTATCCGACATATGATAAATAACCTCATATTTTTCTTTTGTATCAAGACCGGTTATTGTACACAATATAGTAAAACCATCTTCTTTTATAAGTCTTTCAAAACATTTTCTAAAATCACCTGCAACAAGTTCAAGCCAGATTCTCCGTTCTCTCTGGACAACAATATTAATAACAGAGCTGGAATATTTATTTTTTATTTGAAGTGCCACATCAGTTGAATGTATCATTTTTTATCCTTTAAACTTTCTTCATATCCTTTCAGCAATTTTACAACTCCGTCTATAATTGCATCAGGACTTGCCGGACATCCCGGTATATACATTGAAACAGGTATTGCTTCATCAATACCTGAAAGCATACTGTAACAACCATTAAAAACCCCTCCGGAACAAGCACAAGATCCGATAGCTACAACAAATTTTGGCTCAGGCATTTGCTCATAAATTCTGACAAGTCTGTGTTTTAATTGTCTTGTAACCGGACCGGAGCATAATAAAACATCTGCATGTCTTGGAGTTCCTTTTAATAAAGAACCAAATCTTTCAATATCATAAGTAGGTGTCAAAGATGCTACTATTTCAATATCACAAGCATTGCAAGCGCCTGTGTTAAAATGAATAACCCAAGGTGATTTTAATCTTGCCCAATTGACTATCTTATCTACTATCTTCATTTAATCTTCTTCCCTGAATAAAATTGGAATGCTTATAAAAGATATCGCTATAAACAATAACACAAACAGCATACTGCTTTTAATATTTAACGGAACTGTTGCTATAAGCAAAACAACAACATGCATAATTGTAAAGAAAAAAGCAAACGGGAAAAAACGTGTATAATTTGGTTTTGTTCTTTCTTCTGTAGGTTCTTCACCACAGGCATAAGTTTTAAATTTGCCTTTAGGATTATTGGAACTTTTACAGGACAGCTTTGAAAACAATAAAAAAACAATAAGAGCCAAAATTGAAACAAAAATCACGATTATTGGAGGCGTAATAAAAATATTTTGCATTTTAACCTTTTAAATTTCTTATATTTTTAGTGCTTAACGAATCATATTTTTTAACGATATTTATAATAAGTCCCGATGCTATCGTAAGGATGACAACTTCTACAATAATCATTACAATAATAAAGTTTTGAGCAATCTCAGGTTTACCGCTGAAATAACCGCTTGTTGCAAGCAGTAATGTTACACCTTTTGTCATTATTTCTATACCGATGATGATTGCAACAATATTTTTTGTCGTCATAATTGCAAATATACCTATGACAAACAACATCGGCATCATCATAATATAAAGTTTAAACAATATTAAACTTTCAGAATTCATTTTTCTTCCTTGCCTTTTTTAAATAATACAACAACTGCAAATATACCTGTTAAAAGTATTAAAGCTTGACCTATTAAATCAACATGTCTCAGGTTCCACAAACTCTCTCTTGTGCTTATAATTTTCTCTGTATTATGCATAA
>JAQTSO010000166.1 GCA_028711215.1 Endomicrobiaceae bacterium
ATGGAACTAAAAAAAAGAGATTTGAATTTATTGAAGAAGAATAATTTAATTTTAATATCACAAATATGAAAACACTTAGAGAATATATAAAAGAAGCAGAAGATAGGGGGATTGCAATTGGTCATTTTAATATTTCAAATTTGGAAACATTAAGAGGGATTTTTAATGCAGCAAAAAAACTCAATGTCCCCGTAATAATAGGTGTGGCAGAAGGTGAAAGAAATTATATTGGGACAAAACAAGTTGCTGCTTTGGTAAAAAGTTATAGAGATGAATATAATTATCCTATTTTTCTAAATGCAGACCATACGTATTCTTATGAAGGTGTTAAAGATTGTATAGATGCAGGATATGATTCCGTTATTTTTGATGGAACAGGTTTGCCTCATGATGAAAATGTAAAAATTACAAAACAGTGTGTAGAATATGCGAGAAGTGTTAATCCTGAAATATTAGTAGAAGCTGAACTTGGTTTTATTGGGTCTTCTTCAAAAGTTCTAGATAAACTTCCAGATGGTGTAAAAATTACAGAAGAATTTTTGACAAAACCTGAAGTAGCGAAACAATTTATTCAAGATACTGGTATAGATATGCTTGCTCCAGCTGTTGGAAATATTCACGGAATGTTGAAGGGGGGGATTGATCCGGCTTTAAATATTAAAAGAGTAGGAGAAATTAAAGAGATTGTAAAAATCCCGATGGTTTTACATGGAGCATCCGGAAATTCAAGAGATGATATACAAAAAGCAATTAAAAATGGTATGTCTATTGTTCACGTTAACACTGAAATCAGAGTTGCTTTTAGAAAAGCATTGGAAAAAGAACTTGCTGAAAAACCAAATGATGTTGCTCCTTATAAATATATGGATGAAACCATACTTGCTGTAGAGAATATAGTTGAAGAAAAGTTAAAGATTTTTAATTTTTTATAATTTGATCAAAAACAAATTGGGCGTTGATTAATTACTATATTTATGTATAATTGACCCAATTAAGATTTTGTTGACGTTATTGAGAGTGCTTTTTTGAGCCGGTGTTGTTTTATAGAAATATGGCTAATTTTTAGAAGTAAAAGTATATAAAAACAATAACATTTTAATCAGCAACAATTTTATATTACAAATTATGATTACATTAAAAGTTGAGAAAAGAGATGTTAAGGAAAATTTAGGAGAAATTAGAAAATCAGGTAAAATACCTGCAGTTTTTTATGGTAAAAAAGAAGCCTCAACATCTATTAAACTCCCATTTGCAATTTTTGAAAAGACTTTGAAAGATATCGGTGAATCAACAATATTACACTTAGAAGGTGATGGTATTGATGTTGATGTACTTATTCACGAAGTAGATCTTGATCCAGTTACAGATAAACCAAGACATGTAGACTTTTACGCTATTGAAAAAGGAAAGAAATTAGAAATAAAAATTCCATTGGAATTTATTGGTGTTGCACCAGCAGTTAAAGATTTTGGTGGTATTTTAGTTAAAGTTATGCATGAAATTGAAATTGAAGCTTTACCAAAAGATTTGCCACATAAAATTGAGGTAGATATTTCAAGCCTAGCAACTTTTGACAGTGTGATTACAGCAGGTAGTATAAAACTTCCAGAAGGAGTAATGTTAAAAATTAAACCAGAAGAAGTTATAGCCTCTGTATATGAACCAAAAGATGAGGTTGTTGAAGCCGCTCCAGTTGATCTTTCAACAATTGAAGTTGCAAAGAAAGGAAAGGAAGCTAAAGAAGGAGCAGAAGAATCCGCAGAAGCAACTCCAAGTAAAGAATAAATAAAATTAAAATCACCTATAAGGTGATTTTAATTTTATTTATTTAGACTAATGTAGTAAAATAGAGAGGTGAATTATCAAAAACAAAAATTTTGTATTATTTTTATTTTGTCACTTATTTTTTTGCCATTTATAGCAAAGGCGGTGACTTGCGATCCAAACTTGGAAGGTAAAACAGAGCAAGAACTTTTGGCTATTGAAGCTCAGTGTAATTTAGAAATTGCAGAACTGGATACAAAAATTAATGGTGCGGGTGGTACAAAAGAATCAGCAACAACTTTAACCAAGGGAATTAATGATTTGAAGAATAAAATAGCTAAATTACAGTTAGAGATAAAAGCAAAAAATGCAAAAATAAAACAACTCGGTGAAAATATTACAGCCAAGACCCAATATATAGGTCAACTTTCTGATAGAATGGAAGAAATAAAAAAAACAATAGCTAAGATGATAAAGGATACATATGCGATGGATGATAATACTATTGTAGATATGCTTTTATCAAGTGAGAGTGTTTCAAACTTTTTTATAGATACAGATAACTATGCAACTATAAATGAGCAATTGCAACTTTTGATAGAAGAATTAACCGGGGTAAAGAAAACTTCCGAAGAGGAAAAAAAGGCTCTTGAAGCAAAGAAAGAACAAGAGGCCAAACTAAAATTTGAACAAGAAAAAGTTCAAAAAACAACTGAAAGTTATAAATCAGAACAACAAACATTGTTGTCTATTACAAAAAAC